>DQCG01000156.1:5508-6449 GCA_003533825.1 Phycisphaerales bacterium | reverse complement strand
TCCGCCCTTTCTCCGATTTCGCCGAACGCCTCGCCGAGACAATCGACGACGACCGGCACGAGTTTATAGATGAACGGCTCGTGCATTCCCAGCTCCCGGCCGAACCTCGAGGCCCGGCGAAGAATTCTGCGGATCACGTATCCCCGGCCTTCGTTCGAGGGCGTCGCGCCGTCGGTTATCGCGAAGACGAGCGCGCGAATATGGTCGGCGATGACCCTGAATGCGTTGTCGGTTTTGTTGCCCAGCTTCGATGTGTATTTGTGGCCGGTGATTCGGCCCGTACGCTCGATTATGGGCATGAATAAATCGGTGTCGTAGTTGCTCGCCTTTTTCTGCATTACGGCGACGATTCTTTCCAGGCCCGCGCCGGTATCTACGTACCTGGCCGAAAGCGGCACGAGCTTACCGCCGGGCTGGCGGTTGAATTGTATGAACACGAGATTCCATAATTCGATGTATCGTGCGCAGCCGCCGTTTACCCGGCACTCGTGGTTCGGCACGTTTTTCATATCGCACATCTCCGGGCCGAGGTCGATATGTATCTCGCTGCAGGGCCCGCAGGGGCCGATCTCGCCCATTTCCCAGAAATTATCTTTCTTGCTGCAAGCCAGGACTCTCTCAGCCGGCAACGGAGTCACTTTAGGCCACAGATTTGCCGCCTCATCGTCTTTCGGCAGCCCATCGGCCGCATCGCCGGCAAAAACCGTCGCCCATAAACGGTCCGGATCGATGCCCCAGACCTTTGTGAGAAGCTCCCAGGCCCACTCGATGGATTCGGCCTTGAAGTAATCGTCGAACGACCAGTTTCCCAGCATCTCAAAAAACGTGTGGTGATAGGTGTCCTTGCCCACCTCCTCGAGGTCGTTGTGCTTGCCGCTTACCCGCAGGCATTTTTGACTGTCGGCAACCCGCCGATGCTGGGCCGGTGCCAGTCCGAGGAA
>DQCG01000156.1:895-5419 GCA_003533825.1 Phycisphaerales bacterium | reverse complement strand
TTTGCCCTTAAAGAAATCGACGAACTCACTTCTGATTTGTTTTGCAGTTTTCATCTGGTATCTTGTATTTGGTACTTTCTATCTTGCATGGTGCTTTACGGGGCGCTTTCCATGAATCATACAAGGCCCTTGGCGGTCAGGACCTTGCTTTTTATTTCTTCACACAGGTCTTTGTTTTCGGCCAGGTATTTTTTGGCGTTTTCTCTGCCCTGGCCCAGCCGGACTGTGCCGTAGTTCAGCCAGGCGCCGCTTCTCTCTGCGACCTGGCAGTCGACGGCCAAATCGAGCAGATCGCCCTCGTAGCTGATTCCGCCGTCAAACATGATATCGAACTCGCTGTCACGGAAAGGCGGCGCGATTTTGTTCTTTACCACCCTTGCCCTGACCCTCGAACCGACGGCGCCGCTGGCATCCTTGATAGTTGTTATTCGTCTTAAGTCGATTCGTACCGAACTGTAGAATTTCAGAGCCCTGCCGCCGGTTGTGGTCTCCGGGTTGCCGAACATCACGCCGATTTTCATGCGGATTTGATTTATAAAGACGAGGGCGGTTTTGCTCTTGTTGATGACACCGGTGAGCTTTCGCATCGCCTGACTCATTAATCTTGCCTGGAGTCCCATGTGGCTGGCGCCCATCTCGCCTTCGATTTCCGCCTTCGGTGTCAGTGCTGCGACGGAGTCGACGACAATAGTATCTACCGAATTGGAACTGACCAGCATCTCCACAATTTCCAGGGCCTGTTCCCCTGTATCGGGCTGGCTGACTAACAGGCTGCTGACATCGACGCCCAGCCGTTTTGCCCACGTCGTATCGAGCGCGTGTTCGGCGTCGATAAAGGCGGCCACGCCTCCCGCCCGCTGGGCGCTGGCTATGACGTGAAGTGCGAGGGTTGTCTTGCCGGACGACTCCGGCCCGAACAGCTCGGTCACTCTGCCGCGCGGGATACCCCTGCCGCCGAGTGCGATATCCAGCGATAACGAGCCCGTGCTGATACCCTCGATCTTGGCGTATTGTTGCTCGTCCATCTGCATGATCGCGCCCTGGCCGTATTGCTTTTCGATTTGTGCGATCACTCTCTGCACGGCGTCATCCCTGCTGGTCGCTTTTGAATCTGCCTTAACTTTTTTTGCCTTTGCCATTTACGTTTTTCTCCTTTTTTCTATCCCGCTTAGGTCTTAATTTTTTTGCACTTTTCTATTGCAACTGGTAATTTCCCAATACGGTGTAAATAGGGCCTTGCGGCGTCAACCGGCTCTCGTAAACCGAGAGCGAGTCAACCGGTATAGTACCGAGCTTATAATCCTTATACTCTTCGGTGATTCGGGCCAGCTTAATACCCGCTTTTGTGTTTCTTATCCTGCACAGCGTCAAATGGCCTGAGAACTTTCTGGCTTCCCTCGACCAGCCGGCCGAATCCAGTTGCCGGTCAAGGTCTTCCTGCAATTGTAACAGATTGTCGCAGTTCTGTCCCGCGCCAACCCACAAAATCCTGGCACTCCTGCCGCCGAAGTAGCCGACCGATTGGATGTCCAGCTCGAAGCCCTTGTGCCGGGACGCAACATCCCTGGCTATGTTGCAGACATCCACGACCTGCTCGTCTTTAATTTCGCCCAGGAACTTCAGCGTCAGATGTATATTCCCGGGATTTACCCATTTGACGTCACTTTTTTTGATATCAACTTTGCCTCGCAGCTCGTTCTGCAGATTGCCTAAGGCTTTTCTGATTTGCTCGCCGATATCTATTGCTATAAAACAACGCATGTTTCATCCAAATATTCACTATAGATAACATGGGATTTTTATGTTATCGCTTGTAAAAAGCAGTGTTAATCCCATGTGTAAATCTGTGTATACAAAAGACAAACAACCCGCCATAGAGTGGCGGGCTAAGTACTTTAAAGAAAAATTTCACTGGGATACCTGTACACTCTATATCTGAAAAATCTAGTTAGTTTAACGTTACAATCGTTCCTTCATTGCGTGCAATGTCAATGATGGGAGTGTAGTCGTCTTTTTCCCAGCGTTTGAGGCCGCAGGGAAACGGCTCTATTCTGTAATCGGTCCGCCCCGCGAACTGCCAGAGCTTGTCTAATGTTCTGCATTCGATTTTTTTGTCAAAATCGGGCGACACCACTATCAAATCGATATCACTCAATTCAGTGGCCGTTCCTGTAACCTGTGAGCCGAATAATATCCCGTAACTTACGTTAAAGCCGTTATCTTTAAGGTAATTGAGATATTTGCGAACCGACTTTATAATTGCTTCTTCAGCCATTCTATTAATTGCTCCGCCATTATAAGATAACGCTGCGATTCTTTTTTATCAGGTATTACAGGCCATTCTTCGGGATATCTGCCTTCGATGCAAAACCTGTTAAGTGCTCCGAGCGCATCTTGCCTTTCAGTATTTGCTTCAAGACCCGTCAACCTGTAGAGGTTAATCAGGTTGTGTATTTTCGGCGGCGTTTTATTTTGATTTTTACAGACGCAGGCCTTAAGCATTTTTTCCATCGCCAGATGTACAAAAAACAAGCCGTGTCGGGCCTTACCTGCCTTAATGAGATTGCTGCCAACCTCAAAATCCTCTTCGGCATTTCTTACCCAGTATTCCGTTTGTTTTGGGATATTCATCATTTCGTAGTTGTCATAAGATGAATTATTCTAACAATCCTGTCGAAAGGAGTCAATTGCCGATTATTTTGTAAAATTTCTACATAACACGTACTTAAACTGCGGATTAAATATATTAAAAAATCCATTAAAATCTATAGTTTGAATTTTACCAGTTTGCGAAGCTCCGCCAGTCTATTATCGATGTTGCGTCTGATTATTTTTGTCAACCCGTCCAGTGAGAAATCGGCAATCGAATAAGAGGCGACCACCGTGCCGTATGCCACGGCCGTTTTCAATGTCTCGAAATCGGTCCTGCCGGTTTGTGCAAGATAGCCCATGAAGCCGCCCGCGAAACTGTCGCCGGCGCCGGTCGGGTCTATGACGTCGGCGGCAGGAAAGGCCGGCAGAATAAATATGTCCCCTTCGGCGTTGCACATGATCGAGCCGGATTCGCCTTTTTTGGCAATCACAACGCCGGGGCCCATTTCCAGGATCTTCTGCACTGCCCTTATCAGATTGTGCCGACCCGCCAGCATCCTCGCTTCATCCTCGTTGATTGTCAAACAGTCGATTTTTGTCAGCAGGGCTGTTAAATCATCGGGATATTCCTGAATCCACAAGTCCATCGTATCGACGGCGACAAAGGCCGGTTTCTCGACCTGCCCGAGCAGCTCGTGCTGCAGGGCCGGAGCCGTATTGGCGAGAAAAACAAACTTGCTGTCCTTGAACGCTTCGGGCACCTTCGGCGGCGCTTCGGCCAGGACATTTAATTCGGTGCTCTCCGTCGTTCGGTCGTCCATGTCTTCATGATACGAGCCGGTCCAGCGGAAAGTTTTGCTCTGGGCTCTTAACTCCAGCCCCGTCAGGTCAACCCCCCTGCCGGCGAAGATTTCTGCCAGATCGAACGGGCAATCCGAACCGATCACGCCGACGAACCTGACCGCCGAAAAAAAGCTGGCCGCCATGCTGAAGTAGACAGCCGCGCCGCCGAGACAGTTCTCGCGAATACCGCCGGGCGTCTTAATCGTATCAATTCCTATCGAACCTGTTACCAATAATGACATATCTATGCTCTCTATGTTTGTGTTTGGAATATCTTTAGGGTGTTGTCTATTCTTTTCAGGGTATTGTCTTTGCCCAACAGCCGGACCGAGTCGAAAATGGGCAGGCTGATTGTGGTTCCGCAAATTGCCACTCGCAAGGGTTGAGCGACCTTCCCCAATCCGACCTGCTTTTCTTCGGCCATTCCTCGGAGCATATCTTCAATAGCCTGTTCTGAAAGCTCATCCATCGCAGCGAGTTTGTCTCGAATAATAGCAAGATTTGCCAGACCGTCGCTTTTGAGCAGCACCTTCTTCACAGATTTTTCGTCGTACTTTATCTTGTCGTTATCAACGAACAGAAATACGCTTTTCTGCTCGATCTGAGCCAGGGTTCTCGCGCCTTCGCAGAGCTTGATGATTGTCGAAAGAAGCTCTTCGTCGGCGGAAGCCATCGGGGATTCAACAACCTTTAAATAGCTCTTGAGATACCCGAGGAGTTTTTCGGCCGAGACCATCCGGATGTGCTCGGTGTTGAAGGCGAGCAGTTTCTGCCGGTCGAACAGACTGTTGGATTTAGTCAGACGCGAAAGCTCGAAGGAGCCAATCAACTCTTCAACCTGCATAATCTCGCGATTATCGCCGGGATTCCAGCCCAACAGGGCGAGGAAATTCACCATGGTTTCAGGCAGGTAGCCGCTCCTGGAGAAATCGACAATATTGATTTCTGGCAGGGCAACGCCGAGATGCTTTGCCATCGCGTCGATGTTGGGCATATCCGGCGTGGTTTTGCCCCTGATAAAAGAATCGAGCTGCTCGCTGCTGATATCGCCTGCGGCCGCGAGTGCTTCGAGGTCGATCTCCTGGGCGG
>DQCG01000156.1:608-860 GCA_003533825.1 Phycisphaerales bacterium | reverse complement strand
GCCTTCGGACGCTCTCGCTTGGAGAGTTTGCCGCCGGTATCGCTTACTGTTACCGACATGTGGGCATATTTCGGAAGCGGGGCATCTGGAAACAGGGCCTGCCATAAAGTCTGCTGGCCCGGCGTATTGTTGAGGTGTTCCTGGCCGCGGATGATGTGTGTAACTTTCATCAGGCGGTCGTCGACAACGCAGGCGAAATTGTACGTGGGATAACCGTCGCTTTTCCGGATGATAAAATCGCCTATCTCCTCG
>DQCG01000156.1:0-571 GCA_003533825.1 Phycisphaerales bacterium | reverse complement strand
ACGGACCGTAACGGGCCGGCCTTCGGCGCGGGCTTTTTCCACGTCTTCGGCGTTGGGGAAATTTTCAGGCCGGCGGTAGAAAAAGCTCTGCTTCTGAGCCTCGGCCTGCTTGCGAAGTGAGTCAAGCTCTTCGGTAGTCTCGAAACAATAATAGGCGTTTTTTTCGTTGAGAAGTTTCTCTATATATTTATCGTAGATATCTTTACGCTCAGATTGCAGGTAAGGCCCGTTCGGACCGCCGATTTGGGGGCCTTCGTCCCACTGGATTCCGAGCCATTTAAGGTCGTCCATAACCTGCTGTGCGGCGGTCGGCGTGTTTCGCTTCTGGTCGGTATCCTCGATTCTGAGAATAAACGTTCCGCCCGCCCGGCGTGCCCAGAGCCAGTTGAACAGGGCGGTCCTGGCTCCGCCAACGTGCAGATAACCCGTCGGCGACGGTGCAAAACGCGTTACGACTTTTTCAGACATAGCGTACAGTTCCTAATTAGCTGCAAAATACGTGAAACGCATAGGTTATGCTGCCCGGCTGATATTGTCAAGCGCAAGAAGGGCCGAACCTCCAGGAACGCCC
>DQCG01000164.1 GCA_003533825.1 Phycisphaerales bacterium | reverse complement strand
TTGAAAAACGGGACAGTACAGTTAGGCACTTTTAATTTTAGGCACTCTTTTAGTCACACTCCAGGCCGACTTCGGCGGAAAGTTCCCTTACGGCGTCAATCGCCTTTGTGAAAAGCTCGGGCCCGGTCGTGCCGCCGAACTGACCGCCGAGCTGCAGGTGGGGCTCCATCGTCAGGCAGCCCTCGTAATTCATCGCCGCCAGTTCGGCAAGAAGCTCTTTTATCTGTCCATCCCCTTCGCCCGGTATACTGCCAACGTCCGCGGCGCCGAGCTTCCAGTCCTTGATATGAATGTGGACGACGTAGGGCTTCATCACGGGCCAGCAGACCTCTACGTTGTTGGTGAGCTTCTCGCCCCAGACGAAGTTGGCCGGGTCGTAAACCAGGCGCAGCTTCGGCGAGCTTACTGTCTCGATCAGGTCCACGCAATTTTCCGCCGTATGGCCGTAGATGTTAGCTTCGTTCTCGTGCACCATCGTGACATCGACATCGGCCAGCACCTCGACCTTCGCCGCCATTCGCTCCATAACCTGCTCGCGGTAGTCGTCGATATTCTTGCCCTCTGGCGCGTAATAGCTGAACATTCGTATGTACGGCGTCTCGAAGAACACGGCCAGATCCACCGCGTGCTTGAACTTGTCTAAGTGCGGCTCGAATGGCTCGTTCAGCTTTACCTTGCCGATGGGCGAGCCGATGGCGCTGACCTTCAGCCCGTAGTCTTTTATCATCTTCTTCGCTTCGTCCAGCTCATTTTTCGACAGGTCCATGATGTTCTTCTTGTCGATAAAGCGAGGCTCGATATAACCAACGCGCTGGCTTTCGAGATACTTGACCTGATCCAGAAAACCCTCGGTAACTTCATCTGCAAATGCACTTAATTTCGCCATTTTCTTTTTGTCTCCAAATAATTACTTTTCATAATGTGCCGCCAAATCCGGCAGAGTCCTTTTTATTTCTTCCAGCCTGTAACCGAAGCCGGAGCCCTGTATAGTTGACAGATCGACCTGGCCGTCGCGTCGTTTATAGAGTCCGGGATGTACCGCTTCTTCCGGCTCAGAAGCGGCCGGATAGAACTGCATCGCGTTGGTCTCTACTCCCATTATCGTGTCGGCATACGCCGCCAGCAGGACGTGCGGAATTTGTGCCAGCATGGGATTGGTCAAATCCTGCACCATCAAAGTCATGCCGTGCGCCTTAGCCCAGCACAAACTCAGCAGCGCGCCGGTCTGGGTCTTGCAAGTTTTCAGCGCCACACCGGTCCAGCCGAGACTTCGGCCAAGCCTGACCAGTTTCCAGTCGTGTGCGCTTTCGTCCATGAACAGAGGCTTTCGTGCCGAGACACTGTGAACGTCGATCTGGTTTTTCTCAAGGTCGTACGGAAACGGCTGCTCGACGTAAAGAATCATCTGGTATATGCCGGGAAATTCATCCATCAGTTTGTCCAGAATCTCGTTCACGTAGGCAGGGTCGGTAACGGTACAGTTGAAGTCGCTTGTCAGCCACTGCACGTCATTTTTTAGTGCTATCTCGCCGACATTAATCAAACGTTCATAGTCCCACTGCGAATCGTTGCCGCACAACTTGACCTTCAGACACGTCAGTCCATCTCGCTTAATCCACTCCGGCAGCAAAACCGGGTAGCCGTCGTCCGGCTCGTCCCCGGTCAATTCGGAAGCATCAAGCAAATCCTTGCCGCCCACGAGGTGCCATGCGGGCATGGTTTTCGCCGGAGGGGAACTGAAAAAGTCGGCTGGATATTTACCCGCAAACGAGATGTTGGCCCCTTGAACCGGTTTGAGAAAACAGGACAAATCCTCGTTCATAAATTCGGCGTTGTAGGTCGAGTAGACATCACGATCAAGAAGCCTGCCGTACGCATCGTGCAGGGCGACATCGAACGCCGAGCAGCATACCAGGGCCGCCAGGTGCGGCATGGGTTCGCCCTGCTCGCCCCGCTCGCGGTTGAGCTGCTCTAACAGCTTCGGAAGAACGGACTCGATAAAATCGCTGCCTATCTCCATTGGATGTCCCTGCTTCTCGAAACCGGCCCACGCTTCCGCGAGCATCCGGCAGAAAAGCTGCATCGCGTCGCACCGCTCCTGATATCCCAGGCTGCTGGGCCACGCCCACTGTACGCTAAGCGGCGTCTCGCCCCATCCCTGTGCCTTTTTCCCCTCTGCTCCGGCCACGGTCACGCATGTCCGCGCACAAATAACGGACGTCAGCGTCTCAGGCCCGAACTTCAAAGGAACCCTCGTCTTGACCGGAATAAAATACAAGTCAACAGAAACAAGGCTAATATCAGTTTCCATATTTTTCCCCGTCGTAATCTTCGTTTATGTTTAAAATCAGCGAATGGTCGACAATAGATTTATAATCTTCGTTCGTTGATTGTCAACCTTAACTTTGTCGGATTCTCGGCCCGAACCAATTTTACCGGCCATAAAGGGTGTTTAATGCCGAATTCTTTTTTAGCGAGCCCTTGCAGCGAAGTTCCGGTTGGGTTATATTAACTGCTCCTGTTGGTCTAAATGGCCTCAAAAAAGGACGTCTTTTTGGGTTGCTTTGTCGGCCGGGGCCTCTATAATCTCGATAGAAGACGTTTTTACAGGACGAAGTGTTTTTATTCGTGAATCGTTAAAAAAGTATCTTAAAACACAGGATGTCATTTCGATATTTGATTGAAAGGAGCAAGCATGGAACTCAATAGAAAACTGAAAATGGGAATGATTGGCGGAGGGCCTGGAGCATTCATCGGCGATGTGCACCGCAAGGCATCCCGTTTGGACGGCGGTATTGATCTGGTAGCCGGGGCGTTCGATATCAATCCTCGCAAATCCAAGCAGCAGGGACGTGAGCTTATGCTCAATCCAAAGCGGGTCTATGGCACTTACGAGCAGATGATCGAGCGGGAGCTTAAACTGCCGGAGGGCGAGAGAATCGATTTTGTTTCTATCACCACGCCGAACAACTGGCATTTTCCGATTGCGAGAGATTTTCTCAACGCGGGCTTCCACGTGATGTGCGAAAAACCGATGACAATCAATTCCAAAGAAGCCAAGGAACTCAAGCAAATCGTCAAGAATACCCGCAAAGTATTCGGGCTGATGCACAACTACACGGGCTATCCGATGGTGAAACTTGCGCGTGATATGGTACGTGACAACGACCTGGGCAAGATTCGCAAAATCGTCGTGCAATATCCACAGGGCTGGCTGGCCACGGCTCTGGAGAAAACCGGCCAGATGCAGGCCGCCTGGCGGACCGACCCGAAGCAGAGCGGCGGCGCCGGCTGCATGGGTGACATCGGCACGCACGCCGAGAACCTTTCCGAGTACATCACCGGTCTGAAAATCAAGGAGGTCTGCGCCGACCTGTCGATTTTTGTCAAGGGCCGGAGGCTCGACGACGACGGCAACGTCCTGCTGCATTTCAACAACGGAGCTCGGGGCGTTCTGCACGCCAGCCAGGTCTCCATCGGCGAAGAGAACAATATCGCCATCTGGGTTTACGGCGAACTTGGAGGTCTGGAATGGCATCAGGAACATCCGAATCAGTTGTATGTCAAGGTTATGGATGGGCCGGTACAAGTCTGGAGTCGCGGAAATCCCTATGTGGCGGCAAAAAGCGCCGCGGCCGCTCGTGCCACACGCCTGCCTTCAGGCCATCCCGAGGCGTTCTTCGAGGCCTTCGCAAACAATTACGTTAACTTTGCCGAAACCGTACGGGCGAGAATAACCAGAAAGAAACCCGACCCCCTGGCGCTGGACTTCCCGGACGTCAACGACGGCCTTCGCGGCATGCTCTTTATCGAGACCGTCCTGGCAAGCACCAAGAGCAAACAAAAGTGGATCGCTTTCAAGAAATAGCCGGTGGGACCGAATTTTTAGGAGTACTCAGAATGCAAAACGTGCAAGAGAATACACATTCACCTGATGCGAGGATCTCCCGGCGTGGCTTGATGGCTTCTGCCGCCGCGGCGGCGGTTGCGATTTCGGCGGGAACATCCACCGCCCGGGCGGCGACGCCCTCGAAGAAGTTCAAGCTGAAGTACGCGCCGAACTTCGGGATGTTCAGGCAGCACGCGGGCAACGACCCGATCGACCAGATCAAATTTATGGCCGACCAGGGCTTTACCGCTATCTTTGATAACGGCCTGATGGGAAAGCCGCAAGACCTGGTCGCTAAAATCGTCAAAGAGCTGGCCCGGCTGGATATGGACCTGGGCCCGTTCGTCCTGCAGGGAATCGGAGGAAAGTCCTTTGTCACCAACGACAAGGAAATACGCCGGAACATCATCAAGAAGGTCAAAGACGGCGTAGAGTTCGCCAAGCGCGCCAATGCCAAGTGGGCGCTGATGGTCCCGGGCCAGTTCGACACCGGCCTCGAATGGGATTACCAGACGGCAAACGTCATCGACAATCTCAGGTACTGCGCCGAGATATGCGAGCCGTCGGGACTGGTAATCGTCCTTGAGCCGTTGAATGCCTGGACGAACCACCCCGGCCTGTTCCTGACAAAGATTCCGCAGGCCTACATGATCTGCCGCGCGGTCAACAGCCCCTCGGTCAAGATTGTCGACGACATTTATCACCAGCAGATTACCGAAGGCAACCTGATTCCAAACATCGATATGGCCTGGAGTGAAATCGCCAGCTTCCACCTCGGCGACAATCCCGGCCGCAAAGAGCCTACTACCGGAGAGATTAATTACAAGAACATCTTCAAGCACATTTACGACAAGGGCTACAAAGGCGTTCTGTGCATGGAGCACGGCAGAAGCAAACGAGGCAAGGAAGGCGAGATGGCGGTTATCGAGGCCTACCGGGC
>DQCG01000200.1 GCA_003533825.1 Phycisphaerales bacterium | reverse complement strand
GAACGAGCCCGAGCGGATGTGGCCCGAGCGGAACTCGCCATCCCGGAGTACCTGGAGGGTCGATATCGCTCGCAACTGATGACGCTGGAGAAGGACCTGGTCATTGCCAGGTCGAACCTGCTTACTGCACAGAATATACTTGCCCATGCGGAAAAAATGGCTGAGCGAGGCTACGTCAGTGGATTAGAAGTCGATGAGAAGACGTTTGCGGTCACACAAGCTGAGTTGAATGTAGACGTCAAGAAGACCCAAATTGATGTTCTGACACGATACACCAAGGCCATGGAACTGGAAACGCTGAACGGTAACTTGAACGCAGCCAAAGCCCGGTATGCCGCGGAGGCCGAGCGAAACCAACAGGATGCGGCTCGCCGCGACCTCGCCATCGAGGAGCTCGAGTACTGCGTCATGAAAGCCGAACGGAGCGGCCTGGTGATTTATCCCGTGGCCCAAAAGTGGAAGAGAGCACCCGAGATCGAAGAAGGTGCGACCGTGCACAGGGATCAAGTCCTGCTGCTTATGCCTGACCTGTCCAAGATGCAGGTGAAGGTTGGTATTCACGAATCCATGATCGACCGTATCAAACCGGGATTGGCTGCCAGGATCACGCTGCCGGACAAGACGCTTGACGGCGAGGTTTCCTCTGTGGCCTCGGTCACCGGGGCGGCAGGGTGGTGGACCGGAAATGTGGTGAAATACGACACAATCGTTAAGCTCCCCTCGGCGGAAGGGCTGAAGCCCGGCATGAGCGCCGAGGTTGAAGTGATCATTGATAGGCACGCGGACGTGCTGACGATCCCCGTATCCGCGGTGGTAGAAACGGCTCAGGGAGACTTCTGTTGGGTCAAGACGGCCGAGGGAGTAAAACGGCAATCGCTGCAACTCGGCGATACCAACGAGACGTTTATTGTGGTCAAGGCGGGTGTGAATGAAGGAGATGAGGTTGTACTTGATCCGATGGCCTCCATTACAGAGGCCCAGGCATTGGTCCTGAAACCGCTCGACAAAGCAAAGTCACGAGAGCCGATAAACATGGAGGCCGATCGTGTCGAGTGACGTGTTTCCACAAAAGCGCAGAAATCATCAGGGTACCTCACCACACCGATGGAGGAAACGTGGTTTGCTTACGATCGGTGTAGTCGCCGTGGTAGTGTCGGCTGTAGCGCTGATCCCAGGCGTCATTTCGTCGCGGGAGATCGGCCCCAGACTGACTCACACAGTCACGCGGGGCGACCTGATCGTTACAGTCACCGAACAGGGGACTCTGGAGAGCGCTGAAAATACGGAAATCAAATGCAAGGTTCGAACTGCGGCGGTCCCCATCATCTGGGTGATCAAGAGCGGTACGGAAATCAAGCCTGGAGACGAACTGGTCAGATTGGAGACGCTGGACTTCGAAGACCGACTCAATGGAGTGTCGAAGTATGCTCATTCGACGAAGTCCGCAGCCGAACGATCCAGGGCTGATGTGGCGCGAGCGGAGCTCGCCATCCCGGAGTACCTGGAGGGCAGGTATCGTGCGCAGTTGATGACGCTTCAGAAGGACCTGGCTATTGCCGAGTCGAACCTGCGTACCGCGCAGAACATGCTTGGCCATGCAGAAAAAATGACTGAGCGAGGCTACGTCAGTGGATTAGAAGTTGAGGAGAAAACGTTTGCGGTCACACAAGCCGAGTTGTATGTGGGAGTCAAGAAAACCGAGATCGATGTTCTGAAGAATTTCACCAAGGCAATGGAGCTGGAAACGCTGAACGGCAACCTGAAAGCCAGCAAAGCAAAATACGAAGCGGACAAGGAGATGGCCCAATTTTTGGAGGCTCAAGTCGACCTCGCGTTGGCGGATATCGAGTACTGCGTTGTGAAGGCCGAAACGAGCGGCCTGGTGATTTACCCCACGGTCAGACCGTGGGAAAAAGCACCCGAGATCGAAGAAGGCGCGACCGTGTATATGGGTCAAACCATGCTACTCATGCCTGATATGACCAAGATGCAGGTAAAGATCAGTATTCACGAATCCTTCATCGACCGTATGAAGCCGGGGCTGGACGCACGGGTTGCGTTGCCGGACAGGACGCTTGCAGGCGAGGTCTCCTCTGTGGCTTCGGTCACTGAGCCGGCCGGTGAGTGGAACGGATACGTAGTGAAATACGATACGCTTATTACACTCCCTTCGGTCCCAGGGCTCAGACCCGGTATGAGCGCCGAGGTTGAAGTGATCCTGGATCGGCACATGGACGTACTAACCATACCTGTCGCCGCGATAGTAGAAACAGCTCAGGGAGACTTCTGTTGGGTCAAGACGGCCAAGGGAGCTAAAAGGTGTTCGCTGAAACTCGGTGACACAAACGACGTGTTTACTGTCGTCGAGGCGGGTCTGAAAGAAGGGGACGAGGTCGTACTCAATCCGTTTGCCTTCAAGGAAGCACAAGCATTGGCCGTGAAACCACGCGACGAAGCAAAATCACACGAGCCGGAGACAGACACCAAGTCGAAGTCGCCCGGTAAATCGAACAAACAAAAATCTAAACCGCAAGGGATCAAGCCTAAGCAAGTGGATTCGAGATCGATAATAAAATGAATAACTCCCTTCTCCAAACCGTTCGACTTAGCTTGAAGAACCTGTTGATGCACAAGATGCGTGCCGGCTTGGCCGCATTGGGCATCTTCATTGGCACGAGTACGGTAATCTGGTTGGTAGCGATGGGGGAAGGGGTTAGCCACCAGGCACAGCAACAGATTAAGGAACTCGGCGCCACGAATATCATCATACGGACCAAGCAGCCGAGTTCCGCGAGCGACGAAGAGGCCGCCAACAGTCGTATCAAGATTTATGGCCTGCTGAGAAACGACTATCGCCGCATCGTCGAGAACATTCCGAGCATTCGCCGCGCCATCCCCATGCGTGAACTTCGCTTCGAACTGCGCATGGGAAACCGGATCGCCGACGCCAAACTCGTGGGGTGCGTTGAGGCATACCTGGAGCTGAATCGATTGGAAATAGCGAGGGGGCGATGGCTCACGCCGCGCGACCGCGGTAAGAAGGTCGTGGTATTGGCCCACGATGCGGCCAAGCGGCTCTTTCCCTATGAGAACCCGATCGGCCGGACGATCTGGGTGGGAAGCGAATTCTACGTGGTGATCGGTCAAACCAGGCCGCGCATGGCTTCGGCTGCGATTGGCGGCAGCCTCGATGCCAGGGAATACAACCTGGATGCTTACATCCCGCTGAAGACGCTGCGCCATCGTGTTGGCGATCTCGTGATGAAGCGTGTTGGCGGCGAGTTTCAGGGAGAACAAGTCGAACTCAGTCAAATCACCGTGAGCGTTGATAATATCGAAGATGTCGACGAAACAGCGGCAATCATCGAGACGTTGCTCAAAAGATATCATGAGAAGGAAGACTATGCCGTTGTCGTCCCCAAGGAATTGCTGCGTCAGGCGGAAAGAACCCGGGCCATGTTCAATGTCTTGCTGGTGGTCATCGCCGGTATTTCACTACTTGTTGGAGGGATCGGCATCATGAATATCATGCTCGCTACCGTGACCGAGCGGACTCGCGAGATCGGCATCCGACGGGCGCTGGGCGCAAAACGCCGGCACATTATCCAACAGTTTCTCACCGAGACGGTTGTGTTGACGGCAAGCGGCGGTCTTTTAGGAGTCCTGTTCGGCCTTTTGTGCGGTCCGCTGTTTCGAGGCATTCGGTCAGGAGTGACGATGATGTCGCCGGACCTGCTACCGCCGATTGTTCACACGCTCGAACCGCGTATCGCTCTCTGGTCGGTTGTTTTGTCATTGATCATTTCCCTCGGCGTGGGAATTGTATTCGGAGTCTATCCAGCTCGGCAAGCGGCGTATATGGACCCGATAGAGGCACTGCGTCACGAATAGGTCCTTATATTACTTCCGGTCGTAATGGTACAGACTTATTAGAATTGAGGAACTTGTTAAAAAAGGAGCCGTTGGAATGAAAGATGAACTGGGATGACCGGGCACTTCTTGCGGATTTCTGCGTAAAGGCGTACAAAAGCAACGCGATCAAAGCCATGCAGATTGACTAACTCGACTAAATGAAAGAAAAGTTAATGAAGTTAAATAGGGAATATCGGCTGATAGCTTTTGTAGTTGCCTTCTTTGTAAACTCGACTCTGGCCTTTGCCAATTGGCCGGATTGGCGTGGCCCGACCGGTGATGGCCGAAGCGATGCAACCGATCTTCCGCTGAACTGGTCGGAAGCGGAAAATATTGTTTGGAAGACCCCCATACATGACCTTGGCCACTCAACGCCCGTCGTATGGGGCGATCAAGTCTGGCTCACTACGGCCACGAAGGACGGCCGGACTCTCTACGCCGTTTGCATTGATCTGAATAGCGGCCGATTCGTTCACGACGTTGAGGTTTTTCATCCGAACCAGCCCCAGCGAATTCACTCAAACAATTCTTATGCAACGCCTTCGGCCGTGGTGGAAGAAGGTCGTGCCTACGTGCATTATGGCACCTTTGGAACAGCCTGTCTCGATTCGAAAACGGGCAAGGTGTTGTGGCGCCGTACAGATTTGAACTGCGAGCATATGCAG
>DQCG01000703.1:2379-3238 GCA_003533825.1 Phycisphaerales bacterium | reverse complement strand
AATCCGAGCAATCGATAGTCGTATTGTAAGGCCCATCCGAACTGCGAACAGTGATTGCTTTGCCTCTAAAGTCGATGTCCCGGTTACCGTCGCCGCTGTAGGTGTCCGGGCCAACCTCTACGATATCACCGTCACTTGCATTATCGATTGCATCCTGAATCGTAGCGTAGTCCTCCGGAACGAGAATCGTGGCGGGAGGTGAGGACAAATTTACCTCAAGATTATCTATCAGAACGCCGGTGCCGAAGAAAATTATATAACAGCTACCCCGAACCGATTCTATTGGGATGTCGTGGCTTCCCGGCTCCAGCTCCTGTGCTGACGACCAGTGGATGCCGTCGGGAGAGAACGAGTAGCGCAAAAAGCCCGATGATGCTAAATTGCTGCCGTACGGTAAGCGCACATCAATATGAATGCTTCCTTCAATAGCTCCCGGCGATTTTTCCCCGTCGACCGGGAAGCAATAGCCCAGATAGGCCGGATCGTCATTGTAGTCTCCGAATCCCAATTCACGCTGTGATCTTACATCGCGATAGTAAAGATATGCCTGCCGCGGAGGAAAGGCACCCCGCGGCCAGAAAATGGAATTAAAGTAGCTCTCGTCTTCGGCCTTACCGGTGCTGAAATGGTCCGTGTATTCGTAGGTCCAGTCGGCCCGTGACTGACCGGGTGTCAGGCATACCGCTGCACTAACCAGAATAATGGCGGCAGTCCAAAACCAACTTGTTCCCGGCAGTCTCATTTATTTTGTCCCTTTTGTATTCCCTGCAAATATTCTCAATTACTTTTTTTCCAAATCTAACGGGAGTTCACACTACTGGCCCCAATCCTCGGCGAAGGCTCCGCGGGTATATTCCCG
>DQCG01000703.1:1047-2284 GCA_003533825.1 Phycisphaerales bacterium | reverse complement strand
CTGGTCTGCCCGGAGGTACAAATTCGGCACTAACTCCATTGACAGACTGAAGATATGAAAACTTCAGGTTTCCTGTCTCGTCTTGATCGGTGGAGAAGGTGATTTCGTCAATGACATCTGTTTCCAAATCGATCTTATATACGATTTTGGTGTTTTCATGGGTAAGCTCCACCTCGGCGAACTGGTTGTCCTGTGTATACCTTGTTTCGAACCAAATACGTTGTTCGGCCGCATCGCGACGCACGGTATCGATTGTATGTAATCCCATCCAGGGTCTGCAAAGTCCCTTGAAGAAGCTGCCGCCCTTGTATGTTTTAAGCTCGGTAGAAGACCGTTGGCTTATGTAAGCTTCATTGTACGTATCGATTATACTCAGAGATCCCACCTGCAGTTTCAGCCAGGGGCCGTATCGTTTGCTGGTTAGATTTACAAATGGTATTCTTCCGGTTCCTGTAACGTTCCGGCCGTTTACCTGGCCTGCGACCCGGAAGTATGTCCAGCCGCGTTTGTGCATCTCGTCGCGGTTGTCAAAGGTTTTTGCCGTGGCCAGCCAGTTCGACTGGAAGTAGTCTTCTTCAAGGACGTTGGAATGACGTGTGACCCAGAGCTCATTGTCATCATTTTCGTCCCGGGTGGCAACGACCAGAAGGCCTTTGCCTCTGGGCGTTACATGCTTTATGTTATTTTTGCTTCCCTCGACCCGGCAGATAAACTCGGTCAGTTTAGGATTGTCCGTCGGGAGCTTTTGCACGCTAAGGTCGCGGGACCACATACGGTAGTTGTTGATGTAAAGTCGTTTATTATTGTAGTAATAATTCGCACGTTCGTCCTGCAATATCTTCCAGTATGATTTGTCGCCGACCGTACCGGACTTTGCCATTAGCATCATGGGGTCTGCGGGACTTTGCGGGAAATGGTACCAGAACTCCTGGCTGGTATTGCCGCTCTGACCCGCCTGGCCGATATTCTGTGTGCTGGTTAGTGAGGGCTGAGGACTTTCGGCGCCTTGATTCAACGGTCCTGATTTCATAACCACCGTTCCGGCGGTCAATGCGCCAGCCGCAGTGAGTGAAACAATCGCGGTTTTCGAAGTCGCCAGACCGGCGATTCCCGCCGCTAAACCGACCTTGGTCGCGGCAGCCGTGACCGAAACTTGTGCCGCTGCGGCCTCACTTGGAGCTGTAATCTTACCGAACAGCACCAGGGCGGCCAGCAGAGAGCCTTTGCCGAAACCGTT
>DQCG01000703.1:0-908 GCA_003533825.1 Phycisphaerales bacterium | reverse complement strand
GTCCTTAGCTTTTTCATTGCCGCCGAGACTATATGCTTTAACTCTTCACTGACGAGATTCTCCAGTCCATCCTGCCGATCTTTCATTGCGTTTTTCTTTTTCATACTGGAAACCGCCACTCTTCGTTGTGTCTGCTCGGTTCTGTAATAACGCCGAAGCTTGTTCACGGCTATGCCGTACAGCCAGGGCCAAAACCGGTCTGCTTTTTTCAACTTGCCTATCACCTTACACATCTCCAACAAGCTTTCCTGTACAATTTCCTGGGCTAAATCATCCTGCTGAGTCAGACGGTAAACGTACGTATACAGGCGTGTTCTCGCCTGCTTAGCCAACTGACCCAGGCATTGCCTATCGCCGCACTGAGCCCGCCTGATCAGTTCTATCTGGTCCAACTTCTGATCCATACTGGGCCCCTGTTAACACTATCGCATAAAAAACTATAAGTAAGTGCCACCAATGAAGATAAATGTAACGTTTTTTCCATAATTATGCCAAATAATCGCTGCCTATAAAGTTCTGCTCTATATGAAATATTTATTATAGGACATGAAAAAATTTTGGAGTTGCCGCATTACGGCAACGACTTGCTCAATTTTGTTTTTTTCATTTTGTTTTTCATTTTTATCCGAGACGTATCTTATTGTGTCGTAATTACTTGCCAGAAAAAGATTTAGAGGAAAACAGTCAGCAGACTTTTCGTCCCGGTGTCAATTATACGAGTGTCTCTTGCAAAATAAATTGGCCGGGAACTACTGTGAAAACAACCGGGAAAGGTTTAAAAAAAATGCTTATAAACCGTCATTACCTGCTGCATGTATGTCTTTTCATAGAGTGTGCCGAAGCCATATCGCCGGAAAAAAATATTTTTTTACACTTGGCCGGCATATATTTGCTTGAGAATAATCTCA
>DQCG01000044.1 GCA_003533825.1 Phycisphaerales bacterium | reverse complement strand
TGCATGGACGTATGTTCCCGGCGGCTATATCGCCCGTGAAGATGTACAGGTCATGGCTGTTTGTGACGTACGCCGTGAACGTCGCACTCACGCATGGCATCGATGCAACCAGATATACGCCGAGCGCTTCCGACGGCCCGGCTACGACGGCGTGCAGGCATACAACGACTTCCGCGAAGTTCTCGCCCGTACCGACATCGATGCCGTATTGCTCGCACTGCCGTATCATTGGGCCGCTCCCATGGCTATCATGGCGATGCGCTCGGGTAAGGACGTTTACTGCGAAAAGCCCATCGCCATTACGGTTCGACAGGCTCAAACTATGGTCGAAACGGCTCGTTCCTATGGACGTATTTATCAGGCCGGCATGCAGCAACGCTCTGAATACGGCGGCAAGTTCCGCCAGGCTTGTGAGTACGTCCGCAACGGGCGCATCGGCCGACTCAGAGAAGTTTACGCCTACCGTCTTCCGGGCGCATTTGTGCCGACCGCCTGGACCTCCGACAGAACGGTGGCCGTACCGGATGGATTTGACTGGGACCTCTGGCTCGGGCCGCTGCCCTGGCGACCGTATGGCGGCCAAGCCGGACATGCGTTGCCCGGTCTGTTCGTCGGCGATGTCAACTGGAGTCCGCACCACTATGACATTATTCAGTGGACCGTTAATCCCGATACCAAGGCCCCGATTGATGTTGAGTACGATAAGGGCAATATCCATTACCACTACAAAAACGGGGTCGTTGTTCATTCGGCCGGTTATCCCGGAGAACCGGTGGGCGGCGAGGGTGGCGCCTGCTTTGTCGGTACGGAGGGCCGCATTGCGGTAGATCGCAACAAGATCGTCTCATATCCTGCGAGTATTCTCAAGGAGATGCTCGGTCCCGACGATAAGCGCGTATATCACGCCGACAGTCACTCGGGAAATTTCCTGGAATGCATCCGTACGCGCAGGCAGACTATCTGTAATCCCGAAATCGCCGCTTACACCATGAATGTTATTCTGATTGGCGGTATTTCGCTGGCTTTAAAACGCAACGTTCATTGGAATCCGGCGACGCTTGAATTTGCCGCGGACGAAACCGCGAATCGCCTTCTTTCCTATACTCCGCGTGCCCCGTGGTGTTTCTAAACTAACCATGAATGAAGACTTAATCTGATTGCAGTAAAGGAAGCTTATGAAAATCCATTTTTTCAATCTCATCCTGCTTATCGTATTCGTAACTCTTTCAGCCTGCAGCGTCCATGCCGCCGGGGAACAAGAACTAATCGCTATCCTGCAATCTTCGGCCGGCCCAGTCGAAAAATGCGCTGCGTGCCAGCAATTGAGAATCTACGGCACTGCAAAATCGGTTCCGGCCCTGGGCGTATTGTTGGATAAAGAGCGTGTGGGTCATGCCGCACGTTGCGCGCTGGAGGGCATTCCAGGTCCGGAGGCAGGCGCTGCGCTGCGTAAAGCTCTTACCCAAACTTCCGGCCTGACCAAAGCAGGGCTAATCAATTCTCTCGGTTGGCGCCGCGATGCCGAGTCGGTTCCGTTGCTTGTGCCGTTAATATTGGATGCCGACGCTGCGATAGCGAAGGAAACCGCCTCTGCGCTGGGCAGGATAGGCGGCGAAAAAGCCGTCGCCGCATTGAATGGGGCTCGCGAGAACTCGAATCCCGCGGTCCGCCTGGCGGTGGCCGAAGCGCTGCTGGGCTGTGCGGAAAACCGCCTGCTCGAAGGTGATGATTCAGGCGCCGCGGCGATCTATAGTGATTTGTTCGCTGCCGATGTTCCAATCGCTATCCGCACCGCCGCCTGGCGCGGACTGGTTTTGTCCAGCGACAATCAGCGCCCGGGACTCGTCGTCAAAGCTCTCAGTGGTAACGACGAGCAACTGCGACTCGTAGCGCTGACGCTGGTGCGAGAAACAAAGGACGAACAATTAATCAGGGTTTGTCTGCGACAGTGGAACTTCCTTCCCGCCTTAGCCCAGCGGGCGGTACTGGACGGGCACCTGCAATTCGGCGCCGAAGCACTATCTACAATCCGCGCCGCAAGCAAAAGTCCATATCCGGCGGTCCGGGTAGCCGCATGGCATGCCCTGGCCGATTCGAGCGATGCCTCTATGATACCCGCACTGGCGAACGCAGCAACCAAAGGCCAGGAGGCGGAACGCCGGGCCGCCCGTGACACGCTGGCGCGAATACACGGCCCGGGTGTGCGCGAGGCTCTTCTGACATACCTCAAACAAGCCGGGACTGCGGAGAAGGTCGAACTGCTTCTCGCGATGGGCAAACGCAGCGACACCGAGGCCGCGCCGATGCTGCTAAAATACACAAACGCACCGGAAGAAACTGTCCGCCTTGCGGCGCTCGAGTCACTGCGTCGCCTTGCTGTGACCGATACTCTCCTGCCGCTGCTCGATCTTACTGTCACATCAAAATCGGCTTCCGAGCGTAATGCGATACAAAAAGCCCTTAACGCCGTGTGTCAGGCGAGTCCCGACAAGGACCGGGTCAGCCGCCGGGTTATCGAGGCGATGAACCGCATGCCAGCTTCGGAGCGCCGTTATGCGATTCCGCTGCTTTTGGAACTTGCTACTGGCCAAGCCCTGGCCGAGATGTTAAAGTCCACTCAAAGCAGCGATGCACAACTCGTGCGTGAGTCGGTTCGTTTGCTGACACAATGGCCCAACGCGGCGCCGGCGGAGAAACTTTTCGAAATAACCCGTACTAATTCCGATCCGTCCTTACGTACCCTTGCATTGCGTGGAGGTATCACCGTAGCCGGCCGTGAACCTGACCCTTCCGCGCGTCTGGCGCTGATACGCCAGGCCCTCCCGTTAGCCACCCGAACCGAAGAGAAAAAACTGGCTTTGAGTCAACTGGGCCGGATTCCGCTGACGGAGGCACTCGAAATGTCGCTGCGATACCTGGATGATCCGGATCTTGTTAACGAAGCCGGTCTCGCCGCCGTCAGTATCGCCGAATCACTGGCTGATGCTAATCCGCAACTCGCCAACGAAGTGTCCCGTAAGGTTCTAGAACACTCTAAAATGCCGGCCATCGTCAAACGTGCCTGGTCCTTACGGGTCAAGCCGGCGGCCGGAGGTCCCTTCATTCGAGATTGGCTTGTATGCGGGCCTTACCGCTGGACGGGTGTCGTCGGGGCAATCGCGGTATTCGACCTTGTCTTCGGGCCCGAAAAACCGGGCGAGGCCGTGAAATGGTACGCAGCCCCGGTGGGCGACACCATAAATCTGATGGGATGTTTTCCCAACCAATCCGATTGTGCAGCCTATCTCAAGTCAGAGATAATCGCCGCCGAAGCAACTGA
>DQCG01000639.1 GCA_003533825.1 Phycisphaerales bacterium | reverse complement strand
GGAAGTCTGGTCCAGGCTCGGCGGCGATTTGCTGAGAAACATTGTTTACGTCACGGACGGCGGAAAATATCTGTCCGTCGGGCCGGGGACCACCCTGGACCTGGGCCAGATCTATGAGAACCTGATAGCGTCGGCGGAAAAACGCGAGCTTGAATCCACTACAATGCTAAAATATGATGAGAAGTTCCAAATATTCGTGGCTTTAAGTTTGGTATTGCTTATTTGTGAGGCTTTTATAAGTGAACGAAGGAAAATATAAAACAGTTTTACAGGTATTGCTGGTTCTGGTTTTTTCACAGGCGGCATTCGCCGATTCGGCCAGAGTCTCCACATCCCAGGGCAACAAACTGTATATGCAGGGCAATTTCAACGAGGCGATCAATAGTTATGATCAGGCCCTTACAGAAGCACCCGGTGCATTGGAACCGAAATTCAACCAGGCGAACAGTTACTACAGGCTCGACGACCTTAGCAAGGCAATGGATTTATACAGGCAGGTCGCCGCCGAGACCAAAGACATGAAACTCGTAGCCAGGGCCAAATACAACCTCGGCAATTCTTACTTCCAGCAGGGCTCCAAACAAAAAGACTCGAACCTGCAGAAGGCAATCGATGATCTGAAAACCGCTATCGGCAGTTGGAGAGGTGTGCTGGATATCGAGCCGGAAAATAAAAAGGCGGCAAAGAATATAGAAGTGGCCCGGCTGATAATCAAGGACCTCCTCGACCAGCTTAACAAACAGCAACAACAGCAGGATCCCAATCAGCCGCAGGATCCGAATCAGCAACAGCAGCAGAATCAGCAGCAGCAAAATTCACGGCAGGATCAGAATCAATCGCGGGAGCAAAAGCAGCAACAGCAGGCCGCCGGGCAGGACCCGAACCAGCCGCAAGACCCTAATCAATCACAGGACCAGCAGGAGAAACAACAGCAGGAACAAGAAGAGCAGAAGCAGCAACAGCAGGCCGCACCCGATACGACGGCACAGGAAATTCTGGATAAAGAACAGCGCCGGCGAAAAGAAAGACAGATTCTACAAAGAGGCCCGTGGCAAAAAGTCGAAAGAGACTGGTAGAGAGTGCTGGAAATGTTTATTTATGATTGAATATTGAGCACGAAAAAAGATGAAACGAGCAAAACACATAATTCTGGTTTTTGCCGTAACAGTTGGTCTGGCCGCAAGCGCTTCGGGGCAGGTGCAGGTTTCCGCACAGGTTGATTCCGGAAAAGATATTTACGTCGGGGAAGGTTTCAATTTCTATATCGTGATCCAGGGATCCGAAAATACCGGCAAGGTCGATTTGGAACCATTGCGTCAGTACAATCCGCAAAGCATGGAAACCAGAAGGCAAGATTCTCTAAATATTATAAACAACAAAACGATCCGGAGCGTCATGACGATCATGACCTATAGCCTGACCGCAAGCCGGGCCGGGCGGATTCAGCTTCCATCGCTCGCGGTCGAGCATGAGGGGAAAACTTATCAGACAAATCCGGTGGTTGTAAATATCATTAAGCCCGGCACTACCGACCAGCTCGATCTTGAGGTGACATTGTCGCAGCAGCAGTGCTACGTGGGCCAGCCGATTATCATGACGGTTAAGTTTTACATCTCAACTAATATCGGCGACTTCCAATTCAATATCCCGACTTTCAGCAATGATGCCTTTTATATCGAAGAGCCCAATGTTTCGAATCCGCAGGCAAAACTCTACCGGCTCAATACCGGAATACCTATCACGGTCAGCCAGTACAGGGTCGTTCATAAGGACAAAGAATCGATCCTGCTATCATTCAGCAAGGTTCTGATACCGAAACATTCCGGCAAAATCGCCATTCAGCCGTCTTCGGTTTCCGCCGATGTCGCCGTCGGCCGAACCCGGTCACAGGACCCGTTCGATAGTTTCTTCGGCTCGCAGGTCAGATATAGACGGTTCATGGTGGCCACCGAGCAGCTCGAACTGCAGGTCTTGCCTTTGCCGGAAGAAGGCAAGCCGGCACAGTTTTACGGCCTGGTCGGACAATACACAATTTCCGCTTCTGCGACGCCTACTAATGTCAATGTCGGCGACCCGATTACACTCACCCTGAAAATCGGCGGCAGCAAATATCTCAAACCGGTCCAATGGTCGGCGCTCGAACAGGTGCCGGCTCTGGCGGCCAATTTCAAGATCCCTTCTCAGAAAGCTTCACCGACGATCGATAATGGATTCAAAATCTTTTCACAGACAATAAGGGCCAACAACGACCAGGTGAAGGAGATACCGCCGATTCCGCTGGCATATTTCGACACCGAACAGGGCAGGTATGTGACCGCCAAAACAGAGCCGATCAAGCTGGAAGTGGCGCCGACTAAAATACTGACCAATGCGGATATGGAGGGTTCGGATTTCACGCCGATTAACAGGGAAATCGAGGCCATCAGGAAAGGCCTCTCCGCCAATTACGAGGCCCTTGAGACGCTGGACGACATGGGTTTTTCGCCGCTGGCGGCTTTAGGCAGTCCCGGCTACGCCGTCATTTGGGCCTTGCCACTGCTCGGGCTCGTATCGAGCTTCATGGCTAAAATATTCTCACACACAAGCCCTGAAAAAACAGCAGCCAGACGGCGCCGGCAGGCCTGCGGAAAAGCTCTCGGGCAATTGAAGAATTTATGTGTCGAGGGCGTCCCGACCTCGAATCGCTGGCAGGATGCCCGCGACACAATGCAGCAAAACGAGATGCTCGTGTCGATTATGAAACAGTATATCGGCGACCGCTTTAACAAAACCGCCGGCTCGCTGACACCCGATGACTGTTACGATGCGATTATGGTCGCAACGGAAGATTCCCAAAGTGCCGTTAAATACAAAGAAATAATTGACGGCTTCGAGGCGGGCCGCTACGCGCCTGTGGAAATTAAAATCGACACCGACAAGATTAAGCAGGTAAGCGAGCTTGTTCGCAGTATCGAAAAGGGCACCCATTTTGCTAAAAGATTGCAAAATGGGAACCCAAAGAATTGTAGAAGATGACTAACAAGAAATTTTCTTCAACATTGATTGGTTTGCTCGTGGTTTGCCTGGCCGCTCCGGTACGGAGCGACCTGCCAAAAGAACAGGTCTATTCGCTTTTCAACCAGGCAAACTGGTTCTTCAGAGAAGCAAACACGGCAACTAACGACCCGGACCAGGCCCAAAAGCTCTACGAAAAAGCGATACTGAATTACGAAAAAATAATCAGTGACGGCCGGATAAAAAACTCGAAACTCTTTTACAACCTCGGCAACGCTTATTTCCTCAAAGAAGACATCGGCAGAGCGATTCTGAATTATCGCCGGGCTGAAAGGCTCGACAAAGCCGATACGAACATTCAAAAAAACCTCGCCTTCGCACGCAGCAGGAGAATCGACACGGTAGAAGTCAAAACCGAAGAGCGAATCCTTGAGACCCTGTTTTTCTGGCACTATGATTTTTCCATTAAGACAAAATTCCTTGTCACATGCCTCTGCTTCGGGATTGCCTGCATAAGCGTAACTGTGATGCTGTGGCGTGGCAGAACCGCTACCCTGGTCGCCACGGCAGCGATTTGCGGCCTTTTGACGGCGAGCTTTCTTGCATCTGTCATCGTAGAAACCCGATCCCGGGCTAATACAATCTGCGGTGTTATCACGGATCAACAGGTAGTTGCCCGCCAGGGCGACGGCCCGAATTATCCGGAAAGCTTCAAGGACCCGCTGCACGCCGGAACCGAATTCGATCTGCTCGAACGCCGGAGCGGCTGGTTCCACTTAAGGCTCTCCGACGACAGTGACGGCTGGATCCCCGACAACGCCGCGGACTTGATTTGATGCCACAGGCGAAAATGCCATTCAGACCCCCGGCAGGGGAAAAGAATCTTGTGTTTTTTTATGTGCTTTCGTAAACTCTTCAGATGGCTGATTCGTTCAAAGAAAGGAAATTCTTATGCCGGCAAACGTGACACACATGCTCATCGCGCACAAGGCGCTTCAAACGCTAAAGGCAAAAGGGATTGACGAATATAAACAATTCGCAGAAAAACTTGACGACTCTTCCAGGAGCAAGAATTATAAGGCTTATGTGAATCTCGGAAGCCTCGGACCGGACCTCTATTACTATGACAGGCTATCCAGCTCCATCAAAGACATGCTGAAAGAAGGTTTCGTCCAGGCCAAGGGAGTCACTCCGTGGTCGTACCATTTGCACTCGTACAAGCCCAACGAGTTTCCTTTGAAGCTGGTCGAGAT
>DQCG01000433.1 GCA_003533825.1 Phycisphaerales bacterium | reverse complement strand
GCAAATCAGGAAAGATTTTTCTTACTTTGGAGACTTCGGCACCCGTGGAGTGGGCTACGGTGTTGACAAGCTTGCTTCGCAGATCAAGAAAATCCTGAGACTTGATATTCCTCAGAAAGCCGCTTTGGTCGGAGTCGGGAATTTGGGATCGGCTCTTCTGGCGTATCATGGTTTTGCTACATACGGTTTTGACATTGCTGTTGCTTTTGATGTGAATCCAAAAAAGGTTGGCAGGAAAATTAAGAAGGTTATAATAGAAGATATTACAAACCTGCGAACATTGAAGAGGCGAAAAATCACACTGGGGATTATTGCCGTTCCCCACCAGGCGGCTCAAGTGATTGCTGACAAACTTGTAAAAGCGGGCGTAAGGGGTATTTTGAATTTTTCTCCCTGCTATATTACTGCCCCAAGGAAAGTAAAGGTCATTACCATTGACATTGCAATGGACCTGGCACGCCTGCCCTATTATATGCCGGCGAGCTAAGATTTTAATTTGGGCAATTTGTTTTTTGTTGCTAAAAAGTCAATAAGATAGTAAATCGTTCTCATTGTTTGCCTCCGGTCGAGCATAAGACGTACAAGGCGTACTTAATAACATTGACAAATTACAGGTGAGCAAAATGCGGATTGTTTTTTTAAGTGACTTAAAGCCTTTACTTAGTGCGATTGCAGCACAAATGGACCTTTATATCCCTAAGAACGCCGGCACACACTATGTATATGACAGGTACGATCCTTCCGCCGATGTCCCGGTCGAGGTCAATCACATTCGTGTTTGTACACCTTCGAAGGAATTTCTGTTTCCGCTTCGGGAGCTTGCGGCGGTTTTTCCCGAACCGCTGGAGCCGAAGGAGATCGAACCTTTTGCCGTCTTTGGATTGAAAGACTGTGATTTGCGTTCGATCGAAATCCTCGATAAGGTTTTTGCAGAGAAGGAATTCGAGGATCCGTTCTACGTAAAGCGCCGTGAGAAGATGTTCATTATTTCATCGGATTGCTCGGACCCGGCGGACAGTTGTTTCTGCAACGTTCTGAACGGCCGGCCATTTGCTCAAAGCGGCTTCGATTTGAATGTGTCGAAAGTAAAAGGAGGCTTTGTTGTCGAAGCCGGCTCTCTAAAGGGCGAGGAACTTTTAAAGACAAATTCGGAGCTTTTCAGCAAGGCAGGTGACGATGTGCTGGCTGAGCGTCAGGCACAAAGGGCCGAAACGCAAAAGCAGCTCGAACAAAACAATGCGGATCTCAAGTTCGATGCGCCAGTCAACGAGATTGTGGAAAACGGGCAGGATTCCGATATCTTTGACCAGGAGGCTACAACCTGCGTCGAGTGCCAGGCCTGCACGCGGGTCTGCCCGACCTGTCATTGTTTCTACCTCTACGATACGAAAAAGGATGATTACTTCAGCAAGATGAAGATGTGGGATAGCTGCATGAGGATTGCGTATGCCGAAGTTGCCGGCGGCGCTAATCCCCGCAAGATCCTCGGCGACAGGCTCAGACACCGTTTCATGCACAAGTTCTCCTATTTTCTTGAAAGGTACGGCGTCGATATGTGCGTCGGCTGCGGACGATGCGTCGATGCCGAGGCAGGTGATGTGGATATCCGGGCGGTTTTAAAGAAACTCAACGAAGAATTCGAACGTGAAGGCAAGAACAAAGCGAAAGTTGGAAAATGAACCAGAATCTCTACCAACCGATAAACGGCGAAATAATTGACATTATCGACGAATCTCCGACGATTAAAAGTTTTGTTGTTGTGCCGGAAGAGGAGTTTCGTTTCGCAACCGGCCAGTTCGTGGAGCTGACTATGCCGGGCGAGGGGGAAGCACCGTTTACACCATCCTCGTCACCCGCTATCACGGACAAAATGGAAATCAGCATTATGAAGGCCGGGCGAATCACGGCCCTGCTGCACGAATGCGAAAAAGGACAGAAGGTCGGCATTCGCGGACCGTACGGCAACGGTTATCCGGTTGATGATTTCGCCGGAAAGGAAGTCTATATCATCGGCGGCGGCGTGGGTTTGGCACCGATACGCTCTCTGTTTCTAAGCCTCGTCGAGAGAATCAAGGATTTCAAATCGGTAGTCTGCCGGTATGGGGCCAAGACACCCGCTGATTTTATCTACAAAAACACACTTTTTGACTCCTGGCAAAAAATCGAGGGCGTGAATATAAAACTGACCGTCGACCAGGCAGACGGCCAGTGGAAAGACAACGTCGGCGTTGTTACTACTATTTGTGCTAAGGACGATGTTGATGTGAAAAACGCCGTAGTGGTGATATGCGGCCCGCCGATTATGATGAAATTCGCAACAATGAAGATGCTGGAGTTCGGATTTAAGGACAGCCAGATATACCTTTCAATGGAAAAGAATATGAGTTGTGGCATCGGCAAGTGCGGCCACTGTATGCTCGGTAAATATTACGTCTGCAAAGACGGCCCTGTCTTTACGTATGACCAGATAAAGAAGTATCCAAATATTTGGGACTGAAATCGAACGCATGTGAAGCGAAATACGAGATACGAATTATGGGTGCGAAGTTAATAATCGATTTGGCAAAATGCAAGCTTCAGGAAGAATCTAAGGTGCAGTGCTCGTACAAGCATCATCCCGGAAATAACGGAATCGACTCGCTGCTGGAGATGATTCGTTTCGCCCTGATATGTCGACGGTGCGAATCGGCGCCGTGCATAGCCGCATGCCCCCGGGACGCACTGGAGAAGGTGCCGAGCGAACGGAACGATGCCGGCATTCTGAAACGAGCGAATATGTTATGCACCGGTTGCGGCACCTGCGCGATCGCCTGTCCGTTCGGAACGATCTACACCGACCTGATTCCCTTTCCAAGCAGCGTCTGTGATGTGTGTCAAGGCAGGCTGGAGCCGGGCGAAAAACCGCTGTGCGTCGAAACCTGCACGGATGGAAGCATCGACTATCAGGATCTTACCGCTCAAGGCGATCTGGTCGAGGTCTTCGATGGGATTGTTGTGAGGGTCTCAGGCGGGGGCTTGTGGGAGCCATTTTTGAGGGAAAAGGCAAAGAAATGAGTAACCAATTGATGAACATCCTATTCTGGATCATTATTGTTCCCGGGATTCTTGTACTCGGTCTTGTGGCCTCCTGGATCGTCCGCAAGGTCAGCGCCCTGGTCCAGTGGCGCGTAGGTCCGCCGCTTTTTCAGCCGGCCTACGACGTGATGAAGCTGATGGGCAAGGAAATCCTCATCCCGCAGGACGCTCAGCGAACGGTGTTTCTGACGGCACCGCTTGTGGGCCTGGCCGGCACGCTGCTGCTTTCGCTGATGCTCTGGCGTATCACAGTTGCTCAAACGGCCTTTGTCGGCGATATTATTGTCGCCATTTATCTGATGGTGCTGCCCTCGCTGGCATTGATTCTCGGCAGCAGCGCCAGCGCCAGTCCGCACGCATCAATAGGCACTGGCAGAGAAATGAAACTCGTGATGGGCTATGAGCTGCCGCTCGTTCTGGCCTTTGTAGTGGTAGTAATTAAGACAGCCGGCTCAGTGGGTCCCGGCGAGCAGCTCAGTTTAGCGGCCATCGCCCAGCAGACACCGGCTTTCAGCATATCCGGAATGCTGGCATTTTTGGCGGCCCTGCTGTGCGTTCAGGCAAAGCTCGGATTTGTTCCGTTCGATATCGCGGAGGCCGAGACCGAGCTTGGAAGCGGCGTTTTAATGGAATACTCCGGGGCGCTGCTGGCGGCATGGAAGCTGATGCATGCCTTGATGCTTGTTGCGCTGCCGTTTTTTCTGGTAATGGTTTTTCTCGGCGGCTTCCATGCGACACTGCCGCCGGCGGAGCTCGGCATTCCCGTGGTTATCGCCGCCCTGATGGTTTTTGCCGGCACAAGATTGTTAGCAGCCCGCAGCAAATTCATGGATGTGCTGTCTCTGTTGATTTTCATCGGGCTCTGTGTCTGGCTGGGACTTGGCAAGTACGTATTGATACTGGTCTTATTGATTCTCATAAAAAATACGAATCCGCGTTTGCGAATTGACCAGGCGATGAAGTTTTTCTGGGTGTACTGCGGCATTGCTCTGGTGGCCGCTATCATACTTGCATCCATAGGCTATTATTATGACATCCACTGGCTGTAAGGTGAATTTATGAGCTTGAAAATGTGGTCGTTGAAAAAATCGGTATGGGTATTTCACGTCAACGTCGGCGCGTGTAATAATTGCGACATTGAGGTCGTGAATATGCTAACGCCGAAGTATGACGTCGAGCGGTTTGGCATCAAGCTGGTAGGTTCCCCTCGGCACGCAGACGCTTTGCTCGTTACAGGAGTCGGAACTCACCAGGCGGTCATTCGCCTTCGGGAAGTTTACCGTCAGACCGCCAAGCCCTGTGTCGTTTTTCTCATCGGAGCTTGTGCCTGCGGGACCGGCATATTCAAGGGCGGCTACCACGTTGCCGGCCCTGTGGACGAAATCATCAGGGAAGTCGACCCCGATGCGATTATCGCTTATGTGCCGGGCTGCCCGCCGAAGCCGGAAGCGATGATATCCGGCGTGGTTAAGGTGTTATCGGCTTTATAGACAGGATACAAACATGCTGCAGGAAGAACTAAAAAACAGGTTGTCCGAAGTAAAGGACAAACTCATCGGCATCGAAGAAACAACAGAAAGAAGAATATACCTTTTGTGTGAAGCCGAGAACGCTCATGCCGTAAACAAGTTTCTGTTTGAAGATTTAGCTTTAAGGTTCGTGATTGCAACCGGGATTGATTCCGATGATTGCTTTGAAATCCTGTATCATTTTTCAAATGACGAAACAGGTTGTGTTATCACTATAAAGGCCTTCATCCGCGATCGAGAGAAGCCGTCGATCGAATCGATCACACCGTTTTTACCCGGTGCCGAGTGGATAGAAAGGGAAATACATGACCTGTTGGGGATCGACTTTGAGAACCATCCTAACTTAAGACGACTGATTCTGGCCGATGATTGGCCTGAAGGTGTTTATCCGTTGAGGAAAGCTTGTCCTGAGCGGAGCGAAGGAACTAAGAAATGAAAAAAACAATGCAAAAGCCGATTCTTGCAGTCGGGCCGTTTCACCCGCTGCAGGAAGAGATGGAATTTTTTCAGCTTACTGTAGACGGCGAAATTGTAACTGATATCGATGCGAGAATTTCTTACAATCATCGCGGGATCGAAAAGATCAGCGAGACATTACAGTTTGACCAAGTGCCTTTTCTGGTCAGCCGCGTTTGTGGAATCTGCTCAGCCTCACATCCTTTAGCTTATGTACAGGCGGTTGAGGATATTGTTGGCGTCCAGCCGCCTGAGCGGGCCCTTTACGTGCGCACAATCATCAATGAGCTGGAACGCGTCCACAGTCATATGCTCTGGGTAGGCTTGGCAGGGCACTTCATTGGCTATGACACCGTATTCATGTGGGCCTGGAAATATCGCGAGCCTGTGCTCGATTTGCTTGAGGAAATAACCGGCAACAGGAACAATTACGGTAACGTTAAAGTAGGTGGCTGCCGTGAGGACATTCCCAATGAACTTAAGCCGAAAATATTAAAAGAGCTCGACGGAGTTGAAAAGAAAACTGAAATGCTAACCAAGGCGGTGCTTGATGACCCTATTCTGCATGCCCGGCTCAAGGGTGTAGGTGTCCTAAGCAAGGAGGATGCAATCGCATATGCGGCAACCGGCCCCACGGTCCGTGGTAGTGGCATTGCAATTGATGTAAGGCAGGATGACCCGTATGCTGCTTATGCCGATCTGGATTGGAACGTAATTAGCCAACCCGAAGGTGATGTTTTTGCAAAGACTGTTGTTCGTCTTCTTGAGGTTCTCGAGTCTCTTAAGATGGCCAAGGAGGCCGTTACAAAGCTTCCTGATGGTCCCATTGCTACAGAGGTCAAGGAAATTCCGCCGGGTGAGGGGTGCGGTCGTGCCGAGGCTCCGAGGGGCGAAACATTTCATTATGTCCGCAGCGATGGTGGTAACAGGCCCATTCGCCACAAGATCAGAGCGCCCAGTTATGTCAATGTGCCCTCTTTCAAAGCTTCGTGCATTGGCCAGCATATCGCCGATGTGACCATTACACTCGCGGCGGTCGATCCATGCTATAGCTGCACCGAGAGGCTCGCAGTCGTTGATGGGCACAACAATATCATCCACGATTACGAAACGCTGCTGCAAATGAGTCGTGAAAAAACAGCACGGATTAAGAAGGAAATCGGAGCACCGGAATTTAAGATGGAGGATATATAAATTGGATAGAATTCTACTTGTCCCTGTCTTCCTGCCGCTGGTAGCAGGCTTTATACTGCTGTTTTTGCCGAACAGATTAAGAGCCTGGTCGAGTCTGCTTACTCTGGCAATCTCGATCATCACATTTGTCCTGGGCATCTCGATATTTACGGGCGGCAAATCCGAGTGCGCCTGGTCCATCCTGCAGTTGCCCGAGCAGTTCGGCGGCATAGAATTAGTGTTGATGCTTAGCGTAAAGCCGCTTGGCGCATTTATGCTGATGTTCGCGATGGGCTTCGGCCTGCTGATCACTCTCTATTCGCTCAGATCGATCGGGCAAAGCATGACACGGGTGAACGAATACTTTGGTGCAATCCTGCTGACAATAGGCGGCTCGGCGGGAATATTGCTTTCCAACAACCTGTTGTTCATGCTGATATTCTGGGAGATCGTGACCGTCTCGCTGTATCTTTTAATTGCGACGGGCGGAAAAAATACCAATTTCGCGGCGACAAAAAGTTATGCGATGATTGGTGCGTCCGACGCCGCTTTTATGCTCGGCGTCTTCATTGTCTGGGCGATTTCCGGAACGTTTGTTATCTCGGACATCAACCTGGAGGCGACTTCGACTTTGCCGATTATCGCCTTTTTGCTGCTTCTGGCCGCCGCCATAACCAAGGCGGGCGCGCTGCCCATGCACACATGGATGCCCACCAGCGGCGAATACGCACCGGCATCAGTTATGGCGCTTCTGCCGGCCGCGATTGACAAACTTCTGGGGATTTACCTGCTGGCCATTATCGTCTGGGAAATGTTTATCATCAAACCAGGGATTCTGACTATCATCCTGGCAATCATCGGTGCGGCAACGATTATTGTTGCCGTCATGGTTGCGATGGTTCAGCACAATCTCAAGAAGCTGCTGTCTTATCACGCGATAAGCCAGGTCGGATATATGATCCTTGGCATCGCAACCGGGACACCCGTGGGTATTGCCGGCGGGCTGTTCCACATGCTCAATAACGCAATCTACAAATGCTGCCTGTTTCTGTGCGGCGGCGCCGTCGAGCAGGCGGCAGATACTCCCGAACTGGACAAACTCGGCGGTCTGGGCAAGAAAATGCCGATTACATTCGCGACCTGTCTAATAGCCGCTCTGAGCATTTCGGGCATCCCGCCGCTTAACGGTTTCGTTTCCAAATGGATGATTTATCAGGGTGTTATCGAGATGGGTACGACACGAGCCGATGGAACAGCCGGACTATGGCCCCTCTGGCTTACCTGCGCCATGTTCGGAAGTGCACTGACACTGGCATCGTTCGTTAAGCTCATTCATTCCATGTTCCTTTCGCGGCTACCCGATAACCTGAAAGAAGTAAAGGAGGTTTCCCCTCTCCAGACGATCCCGATGGTCGTGCTTGCCCTGCTGTGCGTACTCTTCGGAATTTTCTATCACGTCCCGTTAAAAATGTTCATTTACCCCGCGTTGAACGCTTTCAATATAAGCACGGACGGCGCAATCTTCGGCACATGGCAGTCCGGCCTTGCAACAATCCTGATTATAGTCGGTATCGGTATCGGCGTGCTCATCTGGGTAATTGGGAAATTATCGAAGAATGTCAGAATCGTCCCCACGTGGACATGCGGCGAGGTGCAGCCCAACGAATCGATGAGAATACCGGGGACACATTTTTACAAGACCGTTTCACAAATGGGCGGCTTGAAACAGCTTTATGAGGGCCAGGAAAAAGGATATTTCGATACGTATGATCAGGGCGGCAGATGTGGATTGACGCTGACGGCATTCCTGCGATGGCTTCATTCCGGG
>DQCG01000342.1:2101-3194 GCA_003533825.1 Phycisphaerales bacterium | reverse complement strand
TGCTTAGCCGTAGGTTGTTTTACTTCGCTCGAACTTTGTACTATTCCTTTTTGTTTACTTAGGTTCAGTGAGTTTATTCCGAACCATTTTAAGAGGGTTGGACCATGAGTGCACGTTTGGCCGCCCCTTGGTGCCAATACCTGAAGACGGGAAGACTCCCGGAGTACGGGATCTTTATGATCAGGTGAAGCCAGATCAGGATGAAATCCCAGCCACATTAACATACACCCTCCTGCAGAACCGCCTGTTGCAGCAAACCTGGTTTTGTCCAGGTTATACTTTGAGGCATTATATCTTAAAAACTGAAGCGCCCGTGCTCCATCGTGCATAGGCGCCGGATACATGTTTTCTCCTTCGGCAAGAAGTCCTGCTTTAGTAAGCCGGTAGTTTATAGAAGCTACGGAGATTCCCTCCTTGTGCATGTTTTTAATCAGACTGTCGTCAAAGTTTCTTTTATCTCCCCCTCTAAATCCTCCTCCGTGAATAAAGACCAATAAAGGGGTCGGTGTATCGGAGGGCACCAGCCATAAGTCCAGCACATTGTTAGGGTGAGATCCATAAACCACATCGGCATGTGTAGGAGGGATTGTCACCTTTTTTCTTTTTTCTCGACGCTGTTTGTTTTGGAAGGCCTTTGCTTCTTCCATAGTCAACACGCCGTCTCTGTTCGTATCTGCCTGCGGGAATTTCTTAAGCCAGCTTGCTAACTTTTCTTCTCTAGTCTGCGCAGAAGCTATTGTCACGACTAACGTAATACATACAAAGCATATCCACCATTTCTTCATCATATGTTCCTTCCACATTCTATTTGCTAATCATAATGCACCGCTCAAAACTATTTCGCCATGTCGAGATAGGCCTCTGCGAATATCCGGCCTAGCTCCAACAGTCCCGCTGTATTGGTGTGAAAGTCTCCAGGGTGCTTTTCCAAATCCCTGAGGATCACCATCTTGGCGTTCGGTATGGCCTGCTGGGCATCCCACTGGGCTTTGAGCACCCACATGGCGCCGGGGCGCTTGCCCTCAATCACCGTTGGAACCATATCACTCAGGTCGTCGGGAATATTTGCCTCGCTAGGTCGGTGAGAACTGTA
>DQCG01000342.1:0-2064 GCA_003533825.1 Phycisphaerales bacterium | reverse complement strand
ACGAATGACATGTCTCTGGCGCCCTGGAGCCACACGAATCCCATGAGTTCGCAGTCCCGGCTGGCGCAAGCCGCCTTGACCTTATCCGTCAACGCCTTGAAGAGGTTGCCCCGACTAGCGTTCTTCGTGCGATCCGCCTGCTCCGCCGTCCAATTCGGATGCCATGCCAGCACGCTCGTACCGCCGGCGGCCTGTTTGACGATTCCAATGGTCTCGTTCGGCCACGCCTCGGCGATGGCATGCGCGAAGGCAATCTCTGGGCCGAAAGAAAATTCGGTCAGACCAAACTTCTTCATTAGTTTCTCAGGGTAAACTTTGAATGGCCGCAACGGTTGCCATTTTCCATCCTCGAACATCAATACCCGGTCGCTGCCTTTTCGCAAAGCGTCGGGTAATTCATGGCTTCTGCCAAAGCCCGCCATACCTGATTGGCCGGATAGAACAAATACTTTGATCTTCTTGCTCGGTTTACGTACTTGTGGTGACATAAAAACGTCTCGAACCGCTTCGAGATACTGCATGCCGAAGCGCTCGTCCGGCTCGAGATAGCTGCCCTCCACCCATTCGTTCCACGCGTTGATCGTAATCAGTTTGGGCCGGTCCGGATGAGCGTCCACGTAGGCCTTGGCCTTAAGCAGATATGTTTTGAATGTATCCGGATTGGCGTTTTCCGTGATAGCGCCTCTTATCTCCTTGAATCGTGCATTATTGTCCCAACCGATCGAAATATGGGGGAAGTATGGCGCATCAAACTGCCTCGACCATCTCGGCCAATTGGCAATGGCTTTGTCCGCCCATGGGATGCAATCCCCTACGGGGCGGGCAAGGTGAGCGAACTGGTAATTGGTCAGCGAATCAACCTTAAATATCTTGACCGTGTTGGCGGTTGTGCCTTTTTCACTGGCAAAACCCGAGTCGTCGATTTTCGGAACCTTGCCCCAGTAGATCATCTGAAAGTGCAAGCCGGGAAAGCCCGCCTTTTTAACTTCCGACCGAAAATAATCCAGGGCCGCGACTGTTTGCTGAATCCCGCCCAGGCCCTTGATGAGGTTATTCATGTCGTAGATTGCAAAGACCGGTTTGCCTTCAATCTTATAATAAAAGCGGTGACTGAAGTACTTCTCTATCACGCGTGTGACCACGGTCTTGAAGGTCGGTAGGTCCGCGCTTCCCGGCCAGATGACTTCCAGCTTGTGCGAACGACGGATATCCCAGGCGGTCTTGGCATCGTGATTGGCCCACATCAGATAGAACTTCATCTTGTCGACATTCCTGGCCTTGAGGAACCCGTCGTTGAGCGCGCTCTCCAGGAACGGCTTGTTCTCAAACCAATACCAGTCAAAGAGCATCACATTGACACCGTGGCTGGTGGCGGCTTCGATCTTCTTTTCCATGGCCACTGGATCGTTGTCCATCAAATAACCCCAGGCCGGCACACGCGGTTGGTAGTGCACCTCCCATTTCGGCTTGCAATTGCGTATGCTTTCCCACTCACCTTGCCTGCCATCCACAAAAAACTCGGCCCATCTCTCATCATAGTGAAGTGATGGCCAGTAGAAGGCAGCCACATCGTAGGTTTGCGCAGCGGATACGCACGGCCCGATGATTGCCATGAGAGTGATGGCAGTCGAAACTAATCGGCTGTGCCCGTTTCTCTTAAACATGTATGGCTCCTTCAATTGGATTCGCTTGAGTGTCAACAGCAGGCATCTCATTTGTTGGCCCCTTTTTCTGGCCACGCGACGATCTGCCTGCCCTCTGTGTTCGTCAACCTGAGTTCGGCGATGGTGGCTTTCCCTGGTCCGCTGCTGACATCGATACGCAATTGATAGATGCGCTTCGATGTGGGTATATCTATCGCAATCGGCTGCCAAACTCCGTTGGCGAGGACATCGAATTCCACTCTCTCGCCTCTGGGCAGCGTGGTTTTTGGATCCGTGGTATAGAACACCTCCCCACCGTGCCTGGCCCCGTCGAGCAGACGGAATCTTAGACGGTATGGCCCATTTGGCATATCGCGGCCCCGCAGGTCCATCGCAATGCCCGGATCATCTCCTGTGAACG
>DQCG01000040.1 GCA_003533825.1 Phycisphaerales bacterium | reverse complement strand
GTGGACAAAATATTTTGGATTTACCGCTATTTACTGCCGATGGTACAAACAGCGAGGAGTTTTGAATGCGATTCTTGATTTAATTTAATCCCGGCAAGGCGGAGGATTGCCGGTTTAAATGCCCTGACCGTTCGTTTGGAGGAAGGTTTGTGCTAAGAAGATCTGCGCTGATTTGGATCATTGTAATTGTCTGCCTGGGCAGCTTTCGGTCCGATAGAATCGAGGCCGGAGAAGCCGGCGCCGGGCAGCAAGACCCCCGTGCCGGGATGATCGAACATTTGCGGCAGCAGAATCCACAGGACCTGAAAGCAGTTGAAGTCTGGAACAATCAGTATGGCCCGGGGCTGAAACTGACGACCGCCCACTATGAGATTTTCACGACACTATTAAAGCCTTCAATTCTTCAGCGAAGCCCCGGATTAATCGAGTCGGCATATAAGGCCTATAATCTTCAATTGCCCAAACCGGTCGAAACGAAAATTAAGTTCACCATTTATCTTTTCGCCAACCGCCGGCAGTGGGAGGATTTCACGAATAACTTCGCCGGCGAGCAGGCGGCAATCTTCCGCCGGATAAAAGCCGGCGCGTATTACCATAACGGCGTGTGCGTCGCGTATGATATCGGCAGCAAACGCACCTTTTCCGTCCTGGCGCACGAGGGATGGCATCAGTTCAGCGACAGGCATTTCAAGTTTCGCCCGCCAAGCTGGCTCGACGAAGGTATTGCAATGTTATTCGAGGCACATACAGCCGCGGATGGGACATTTAATTTTGAGCCGGCCCAAAACGCCTATCGATTGAATGCGCTGAAAAAGACGCTGTCAAAAAATAAAATGCTACCGCTTCGGGACCTGATAGCTACAACCCCCGGCGACGTGCTCGCGACCGATCAGACTGAAGCGGTACTGGCTTTTTATAGCCAGTCCTACGCCCTGGTGCGTTTTTTACAGGAATCAGGCGGCGGCAAAAGGTTGGATGATTATCGCCGGCTGCTCGCGGACGGCCTGCGGGGAGACTGGCCGCTCGATGAGGTCAGCAAGAAAATTGCCTCCGATAGAAATATCCCTCGAAATATCCTCTGGAATCATCTCGTTAGTCTGGTATTATTTCACGAGTATATCGGCGATGATTACGAGCCGGTCGAGAAAGAATACCTGGCCTTCTGCCGGCGAATTGTCGCAGATGAGCCTCAACAATAAAAACAATACAAGAGACGTCCCTAAGGCGTATCATAGGAAAAATCAATGCCCGAAAAGTATCCTGCACCTCTCATTTTAGCATCGGTTTCGCCTCGACGCAGGCGGTTAATGTCCGAAGCCGGCTACGAATTTACGGTTGTGCCCCCGGAGGTCGACGAATCGGCTTTTGCTGCGGAGAAGGCGGATCCCGTCGAATACGCCAAACGGCTGGCCCTCGCCAAGGCAAAAAGTGTCGCCGGCAAGCATCCGGACTCATTTGTAATCGGCGCAGATACTATCGTGGATTTTCGAGGCCGGATCATCGGTAAGGCCGCCGATGCCAAAGAGGCAGAGCAGATTACGAGAAAACTCTTCAGCGAGCCTCATAAGGTAATCACCGGCGTGGCGATTGTCAGGCTCAGCAGCGGCACGGAGCTTCTGCAGAGTGACAGCACGACCGTTTATCCCAGGAAAATGACGCCCGAGCAAATCGCCGATCACGTCAAAGGCGGCTCCTGGAGGGACAAGGCCGGCGCGTACGCCATACAGGAGACCGACGACGAATTCGTCGAAAAAATCGAGGGCAGCCTGACAAACGTAATGGGCCTGCCGATGGAGCTGCTCGAATCACTCCTTGCCGGACTGAAAATATCATTCAAAAAAGAGCGGAAAAATTAGCTTTCCGCGGACATTTTCTCCGCTCCCACGCGGGCAACATGCAAAATCACATCCCCATATTATACTTGACAGAAAGGTGGCTTATCTGGTATAAATAAAATTGCAGGCACCTGTGGCTTTTCATCTTTGCAGCAGGCTAAGTTTTTATGGCGCGCATCAGTTTTGAGCTTAGGAAGGAAGTGGTGTCAAACCGAAAAAATTATTCTTTACAGACATCGATAGAATGCAATTATTATCATTCGTTTCTTACATTAAATTTGTTGAAGGAGGATTATTATGAGCAATAAATCGATTTACCTGGTCTGTTTCGTTTTCATGCTGGGTGTTGCTGGTAATGCACCGGCGGACGATTTTACCTGGGACAACAGCAGCGGCGATTCACTCTGGAGCAATCCGGAAAACTGGAACCTCAATAAGCTCCCCGGCGAGAGCGATGCACTCTACGTCAATTGGATTAGCGACCCCACTGAGATAATTATCGACGCCGATACCGACGCTAAATGCAACAGCATCACCTTGAGTAACGATGCTGTCTATAAGCAGGATTTTGTCCACCTGCACATGACCGGCGGAACTTTCGTCGCGGGAAATCTGATCAGGGTAGGCAGGAAAGGACTGGGGATGTTCACGCTCGACGCCGGCGATGTCACCTGCTACTCTTTCCAGCTCGGGCGAAAAGACCCCAGCAAGGGCGT
>DQCG01000404.1:3983-14055 GCA_003533825.1 Phycisphaerales bacterium | reverse complement strand
TCAAGGAGCCGATTTACAAATTCCGGTTTCGGCTCGACGGATACTTCCGATGCCTTGGTCATGTGAGAGCCGACGATGCCCTGTTTTTGCTCCATCTGTGTCAGATGGCTCTTGAGAGAAGACATGTTGTCCTGACTGGTACGATTTGCATCGACGACGTCGTCGAGATTCGCCGTCAGATTGACCGTGACACCCAGGGCCGTCTGCTGTGCTTTTATGGCCTTGTCGAGTTCAGCGAAAGCGCTGCCGCTCGGGTCGTCCTCGGAGAGTGTCATTTCTTCCAGGGATTTTACCTGCAGCATGAGCGGTTTCGAGCTGCCGGTATTTCCCGCCGGGCTGAAATCCTCACAGAACGCCTGTAGAACGTAGCTGCCGCCCGGTTTGAACAGGCTCGCATCGATAGAAAGCAAAAGGGTTTCTCGCGATTCGGTCTTACCGGGCGGGCCCTGGTAATCCCAGCTTTCTATCGTTGTCTCGGAACTGTCGGTCCTGGCCGACTTATGTATCACGTAAATTCGCCTAGCTCCGAAATCGTCGTACGCCTGGATATCGAGTCTGAGCCGTTCTCCCAGGTTGACCCGGCGGTTGAGATCGGATGTGACAAATTCCACTTCCGGCCGCCGATCCTGCTGTGCGAGAACGGGGGCTTCGGCGATTTTTATTCGCTTCTCGAATCCTTTTGCCTTGACTTCTATCCGGTAGGATTCGGCCTGGCGGAGCTTTGTTTTGGCCCTCCATAGTCCGCTGTTGTTCTCGAAGGCAATCCAGTCACCGGAATCTTTGTACCAAAGCTCCTCAGCGCTTTTGTTGAGCTTGACATCTATAGTGACATCGGAGCCGGCCGGGCCGGTCAGGGCCTCGGGCGGGCCGAGAAGACTGATACGTTCGGTACCCGTATATGAAGGGGCGAGAATATGAAACTCGGATTCGGTGATTCGGGGCACCCTGTTGACTGTCGCTTTGGTGCTTGGCGTATAGGTGTCGGCGGCGAAGACGCGAAAAGCAAAGGAATCGCTGACCGATTTGAAAGTATAATGATAGAGATTACGCCCTTCGGCCGACGACTGCATCGTTGTGGTTTTATTCTTACCTCTTTCGTCGCTGACATAATCGCTCGCACGCTGCCACACGATTTCGGGATACTGGGCGAGTGAATCGTCATCTTTGAGGCCTTTTACTTCGACAACTATGTCGAGATCGTCACCTTCCGCCATAAATACGTCGCTGGCCGGCGTTACCTTCAGAAACACCGAGCCGGCAGGCGGCACATCCCCCAGCGGCATGGCATATCGCAGCAGTGCGTTGGCGACCTGGTGACCCCGGCTAATGCCGTAGAAGGCCCACAAGATGATAAGAATCAAAAGTGCGGTGGCCCATCGAGCCAGTTTTTTGTGCTGCCATAATTCGTTCACGTTTGCATTGCTCATCATTGTCGAACCGGTTCTGATTGTTTCCCGGGCGAATGGTTCTTCACCCGGCCTCAACCATGCCGACTCAAAGCACAGCGAATTGATCAGCATGTTTTCGGGGATTGAGAATCTGTCCTCGATAAATAACGTCACCGATTCGAGTTTTTCACTCCGAATAACCGGTCGCAGCAGAAGCTGCCAGAATTCGAAGCCCATCAAGCCAAGGCCGCCCAAAGACACGGCCAAGCGCAGTCCGGCTGGAAGATGCAGAAGATTGTCTACTGTAAGAAGAACCAGCCACAATCCCAGGCTCACCGTCAACCATATCAGCAGGCCGCGGAGCAGTCGGCTCCTGAGCATAAGCTTGCGGACTTTGAGTATCAACTGGTGGACATCGTTATCGTATTCAGGCGGTATCGGTTTCATGGTCCCACTCTCATATTCTTGTTTTTCGCCTCCCGGCCGACGTAGACGGTGTCGTTATCACGCCGGGTTTGCCAGAATTCTTCGGAAATCACGGCTTCCGGCGTTGGGTCTTCCGGCAGAAAGATAAAGCGGAAAAACGTCCCGCGTGAAGAGAGCAGCAATTCCCGGTTGACCCGGTCGTATTTCCATCGCCAGATGCTCAACCGCCACGGCTCGACAATCCTGCCCAGCTCCCTGTCCCATTCCCCGCCGATGTCGCCGAAGTTCGTCGGCGCGAATCTGCGCCGAAGATTGATAAGCGTCAAGACCTCCCGGCCGTCCTTACTCTTCATTACGCCGAGCAATTTTTTATCGTTATAAAAATCCCGCTGACGTTCGATGTGGTCACGGGCAAGGGAAAAAAGTTTTTCATCCCGGTCCGCGGGCCAGCCGATGAAATACTTGCCGTCTTTTCTAACGGCCAGATAAAAATCTTCGCCAAAAGTCGATTTCACGATAAAAGTATCCGGGCCGTCGCTCCTTTCTGTTGGCACCGGCGTAAGCGAATCACACGTTACCGCCTGGGCCAGGTCGTTCGGCCCGAATGTCATCCCGGCGAATTTTACGGTTATGTTCGCCGCTATCTCTTTTCCCTCATCCAGCATCTTGATTTTCGTGATATAAACCAGGTCCTCCAGTTTGGTGCCCTTCTCGCCCCGCTGCTTACTGCGCAGAACAAATCGATGAGTTTTCTCTTCGGTTTCGAGATAGATTGTCACGCTGTAGAGCTGTCCTTCGAGCGTTTCGCCGCTGCTGAAAATAACCGCCGAATGAAGGTATCTCAGCGGATAAGTCTGGCCCCAGAAGGCCTTTTTCGCCGGCGTATAATCGGCTACCGCCGTCTTTTCGTCGTATTTTGTCGTTTCGGTGAATTTCCAGTTTTGCCTTATTTCTTCCCTGCTCGGATAGAAGCGAATCTCGCTGACGGGCTCGAAAGTGAACTGCCGGACCTTGCCGTACTGCACATCTTTGCCCGTGACCATGTCCGTAGTTTTGAGCTTGCCGGCCTTGGGGATGTTCAGCTTGAATTTGCGTCCCGAAGTCAAAGCAATCCTTCCTGTCAGCACTTTTCCATCGGAGAAATAAACCGCCGCCTTCCTTATTGCCGCCTGGGCAGGCATTGACCAGCCAGGGACGAGCAGCAAAATCGAAATCGCCTGCCATTTGACAATAAGAGCAATCCGCTTGTTCTGGTTTGTCATTTTTTAAACCTCTGCCTACAAGAGATTCATTCTCCTGCGAATTATCCACTCGGTGATTAAGATTCCAATGAAAATCAGAATATATACATAGTTATCTTCAATCAATGGAATTTCCATGCTCACAACCCGGCTCAGGATTCGGCTTTTCAGCGTACTGATCAGGTTCTCGAATTCGGTTTCCTGAAAATACCTGCCGCCGGCCTGTGCCGCCAGGTTGTTGAGAAACGCATGATCCACTTCCAGGTTGGCGCCTTCGTTCAGCCTTGTTCCCACGACAATCGTTTTTTCGTAAGACTCGAGCATTTGTTCACCCAGGAAGGCCTGCAATTCGAACCGGTATCGAGCACTTTTGGCAAAATTCATTTCGGCCTTGAACGTGCTCTCGCGTCCCATCATCGGCTCGACAGTGATGGGTGTCGATTTTCCTTCAACTTCCATTTCAGCGGCGAGACGCAATTGGCCGTTATCGTGACGACCCGCGATTCGAATTGTCGCCGACGCATTTTCGCCGGGATTGTACTGCTGCTGATCCCATTTGATTGCCAGAAATCGCTGTCCTTCTTCCCATGAGGTTATATTCTTGACCGTTTCCTGCCAGAAATATCCGTATGCCTCTTTAAGCTCATCCGAGGCCCGGCACCATTTCCAAAGTGTGTTCGTCGCGACCGCCATCGTCTGTCCCTTGCCGTAACGCTGCATGGAAACCAACGGTACGTACCTGCCCGCCGCCGAGGCCTCGAGCAAGGCTACGGCACCGTCTTTAAGCGGGCCTTCCACGTTCAGGCTCTCAACCGACACGGAGTCCGACTGAGAAATGATTCTTGTAGCTTCTTCAACGACGCTGTTGCCCAGAGCTGCGGCAGGCACGCTGACACCGAATCGGCCGATTTGAAATGCCGACTGGGCCCTGCTTATCCGCAAGGGAAATAACGGTTCGATAATGGTTCGGTCATATCCTCCCCGGCCGAATGAATTCTCGCCGCCCAGAAAGACGGCCGCTCCACCGTCACGGACGTATTGAAGCAGGGCCGTTAATTGATTCTCCTTCCACTGCGCAGCACCGAACGAGCCGACAATAATACATTTGTATAAATCAAGGACTTCTTTGGAAGATGGGAAACCTGCTTCGAGCTGCTCATCGCCCTTCTGCCGGGAGCCCTGGACGATGAATCGCTGCTCGCTGATGCGAAACAGTGCCGTTAGCTCGACCGACGGATCGCGGGCAAGCTCCTTGCGAATCATGCTGAAATCCCAGCCCAGCTCCTGGGCGAAGAATAAGACATGCAGCGTCTCCTTGCGAACTTCCACGCTGAAGTCCCGAACATTATTCAGATTCGATATTTCTCCCTCGATGTTCTGGACTGTTATGCGATACTCATTTGTGCCGGACTCGGGCGGAGCCTGCAGCGAGAATTTCGCCCTTGCCCTTGGATTTTCCAGGCGGACGAATTCTGAGCCGCGAGTCTGCCACTGATCCTGTTGTTTTTCTTCGAGTTTGACCTGAGCCGCCGGGACTTTTGCGGCAAAATCTCTCAAAGCAAAGCGCGCCAGTATGTCGGCGGTAACTTCAAAATTACCGTCCTGCTCGACAAGCTTCGGCGCGGTTACTTCGGTCACGGCCAGGTCATTCCATGAATCGGGAGAGCTGCCCACACCCGTAATATAGAGCGGCACCCGGGGCAGTTTCGGCGTCTGGATTAATTCATCGCCGCCATCGGTCAACAGAACCGCCGAGAGGTAATTGGTGCTGTCTGCTTTGTCGGCTATTGTTACAAGGCATTTGCCCAAATCCGTGCCTCGAATTTGCTCTGAGGCCTGTTTTGTGTCTTTGGCGCTGTGTACTTCCACGTCGAAATCCAGGTTTTCAAGATCGACGAAAGAACGCAGTTCTTCGGCAAGATCCTGAGCCAGCCCTTTGGCTCTTTCTACGCGGGCGAGTCCCGTTTCATCCCTGCAATCCATCGAAGAAGATGTATCGAGAAGGACCATGATTTTCTTGTCCCGTTTCGGCCTTTGTACGACACTTCGTACCGGGTCGAAATATGCAAGGATTATCAGTAGCACGATTAAGACTTTCGGAAGCAGTAAAAGCACTGTTTGTCTCAGCGAACGGCTTCGTCTCTGCCGCCGGAACAGGACAATCAGCCAGACGACCAAAATCAGAATCATCGCCGCGGCCAGGATCGGATGAAGATGGGTTCGCCAGCGAAGCACTTCCATTATCCGCCCCCCCTTCCGACAGGAACTTCCTGGCCGGACGTGCTCAGGGTGTCGCCGGGCTGTTTGCCCTGGCCGGGTGGTTGTGTGCTTTCCGAACGCATTGTTTTTTCTGCCCGGGCTCTTATGGGATTCGCCAGCCAGCCTTCTACGAACAGGGCCAGTGTGGCCAGCAGAACAAGGGGCAGAAACAGCTCGAAGGTACGGCTCCGGCCGATATGATACTTTTGCAGCTCGTCCGCCGGGTTGTAGTCAACAACGCTGTGTGTGATTTTTTCCATCGCCTGGACTTGTGAACCTTCCAAAAATTGCATCAGGCCTTCTTTCGGCGATGAACGCACGGATACGCAGAATTCCTCGCTGCCGGCTTTGACTAAGTAGACGCCCGATTTCGAAAAGACCGGTATGTCACTTGCCCGGCCCTCGAAGTCAATCTCATCACCGACGAGAGAAATAACCTCAACATGTTGTCCGCCCGCGTTGATGCCCTTGGGAGATTCTCCTGCGATCAGTGACAGCATCGTTTCTTCGAGAGCCGTCCCTTCCACGGCGATACTTTGTGCCATGACGACGATCAGTCCTGACAGGGGCAGCGTATTCCATCGCGGGTCAAAGGCGGTCCCGCTGACGTAAATATTTCCCAGGCCAAGTTCTCTGTGGGCGAACGCGACTCTTTCGAAATCAATCCCCAACAGCGGAGTAAATTCCTCGGATAACTCCAGAGGGTAGAAGGTAAATACGGAGATGTTCTCCGGGGATGCAGTGCCGGTCGCTTCACGAATCCGGCTCCAGAAGCCGGATTCTTTTGTCATCGATTCGACCTTGATTCCGCGTGCATTCGATAGGCGGCTCTTGGTGCCGGCACCGAGCCACGCCGGAGGCTTTGCATTTGTGCCGGCCCTTCTTGCCGAAGGTACGAGAAGGAGATTGCCGCCGGCTTCTACGTACTGCCTGAGGTTGGATGTGACCTGATTGTTTTGGCCGATTTCTTTCCATGTCGTAACGATAAGAATTGGTTTTTCGCCCTGTGCTCGGGGTATTTGACCCGACCGGCTGAATTCTGAAATCATGCCGGTTAGCTGTCCGTAATTGTCCGGTGAGAAAGCCGTCGGCAGCACGCCGAATTCTCCCGGTGAACCGCTGAATAAAACGGTCGCGGTCTGCCCGCAGACGATTCCTGTTGACGCCTGATTATCGGCGGCAAAACCATCCCCTTCGATCCATGTTTTGAGCCAGTGATAGCCGGGTGTGTCCGGGCTGATTGCGACCTCGACGATTTGGCTTCTGCCCGGCTCCAGTGTCATTTTCTGCGTGCTCTTGTTGTCCTGATTGTCGATGGAATTGACTCGAATATTGGCGGTTGCCTCCGAATTGTTCGTACAGACGACGCCGATTTTCAACGGATGCCTGGCCAGGATTTTCTGCCGGGGAAATTGAATCGAGCTTATGGCTGCGTTGGCCTGCTGACGGGTTTTGGATTCTATTCGATGCAGATATACATTTATCGACTCATCGGCCGATTCTGACTGCAAGGCATCGTCGGTCCACTCGGCTTCCTGCAGGTCGGTGAATACGTGAACCACGCCGCCCCCCGCCGAATCAGACTTAAGGAGCTTGAATGCTTTTGCCAGGGTGCGATGTGCGTTGCCTGTAGCATCGGTCGGCACTATTTTGTCAAGCAAAGACAGCAGGGACTCTCTGTCGGACGTTAACGAATCACCGGAAGCGACAGCCGGGTCTTCGACAATTGTCACGACATTCATTTTGGCGCTGTCACCGAGTGAAGAAACCAGTTTTTTTGCTCCTTGTACGGCGAATTCCAGTTTTGTTTTGTCGTCACCGGCCGGATCGCTCATCGAGCCGGAGTTATCGACCACTACGACTACCGAGATCCTGCCTCCCATCTGTACGGAGCTTTGGAATTTCGGCCGGGACAAAGCCAGCAATATAAATGCAATTAACAAAACCCGCATCAATAGCAGCAATAATTGATGGATCTTGCGGCGGGAATTGAGCCTTGGGTCGGTCCGATGAAAAAACATGAGCGTAGGGAAAAGAAGCCGGCGTTTTTTCTGCTTGAAAAAAAAGTGGAAAAGGACCGGCAGCCCCGCCAAAGGTAAAAGATAGAAAAAGATGGGAGTAGAAAAAATCATCCGATCTTCCTCCTCTGCAGGATGGCGTCATACACATCCATCCCGGTATCGGCGAAGATGTAATCTGCGCGTATCTTTTGACAGCCGGTTCGCAACTGGTCGAGATAAATCCGCAGTTGTTTGAGATAGCTTTCCTTGATCAGCCCGAAGTCCACGATCAGCTTGCCCTCCTGTTCCATCGATACGACCTCGGTCAATCCCGATATCGACATGTTCATCTCCGTGGGGTCCATCAGGTGAAACAATGACACGTCCTTGCCGTCGTGGTAGAGATGGTTGATGCCCCTGATAATCTTCTCGGGCTCCTGAAGGAAATCGGAAATAATAATAATCAAAGCCCGTCCCTTGATGAGTTCCGCGGCGTTGTGCAGTACCGCTTCGATGTCACCGGCTTTGCCCAATGTGAGATTTTCGAGATCCAGCAGCATCGGCTTTAGACGTGTGAACGTGCCGGTCGGTTCGTGGTAGCTGCGGATTTGGCTGTCGAACGTAATCAACGAGGATGTGTCGCTTTGCTGTATCATTACATAAAGCATTGCCGCGGCGAGATAGGATGCGTATTCGATTTTGCTCATGGCTCCGCTGCCTTTGTATCCCATGCTTCCGGAGATATCGAGCAGCACGTAGCAGCGGATACTGACGTCTTCGTGGAATCGCCGGATTACATAACGGTCGCTGCGTGCGTAAACGGGCCAGTCAATCTGCGAGATTGGGTCGCCCGGCATGTACTCGCGATACTCGGCGAACTCCACGGATGAGCCGAAGGCCGGCGACCGGTGCAGGCCCTGATTGCTGCCGTCCATCGGCCTGCGCACACCGATTTCGATGCCGCGAAGGCGTTCGGCCATGTGGGCCGGAAGAAAGCGATATTCGCCTGATTCATTCATGGACTCGGCCCGTCATAAACGCTGGTTTACTGCGACTCCGGAATCGTCTCCAGGAGTCTTTCGATAATTGCGTCGGAATCGAGCCCCTCACTGGCGGCGGCAAAATTTAGTATCACGCGGTGACGCATGACCGGCAAGGCATATTTGCGGATATCCTCGCATGAGACGTTGAAGCGTCCATTCAGAACGACGTTTGCCTTTGCGGAAAGCAGCAGGGATTGTCCGGCACGCGGTCCGCAGCCGTAACGTACGTATTTTTGGATGAAATCGGGGACATCTTCCTGCGGCCGCGTCGCTCGACAAAGTCTCGCCGCATAGTTCGCTACGTGCTCGCTGACCGGAACCCGCCTTACCAGATACTGGTACGTTGTTACGGATCTGGCGTCGACCATGCTTTTGAGCCGCTCGCCACCGGAGCCGGTTGTTGACGACAGGATTTTCTGCTCCTCGTCGAGATCGGGATAATCAACTTTTATCAGCAGAATGAAACGGTCAAGCTGAGCTTCGGGCAGAGGGTAAGTGCCCTCAAGCTCCAGCGGATTCTGCGTTGCAAGCACCAGAAAAGGCGAAGGCAGATCGTAGGTATTGCCGCCGGTTGTCACCTGGTGCTCCTGCATCGCTTCGAGAAGGGCCGCCTGTGTTTTTGGGGGCGTACGATTAATTTCGTCGGCCAAAAGCACGTTCGTAAAAATCGGCCCCTTGTGAAACGCAAACGTTCGCTGCCGGGTATCGGGGTCTTCTTCCAAAATGTTTGTGCCTGTAATATCCGTGGGCATCAGGTCGGGCGTGAACTGAATCCGCTTAAAATTCAGGCGCATTGTCTGGGCGAGGCTATGTACCATGAGCGTCTTTGCAAGTCCCGGAACGCCCAGGAGAAGGCAGTGACCTCCGGCGAAGAATCCGGTGAGAATCTGCTCTAAAACCTCCTTCTGGCCGACAATGGCCTTTCCCACTTCACTCAATATTGCCGCCTTGACTCTTGCGAGCCGTTCGACCGCGGCAAGGGCTTCATCGTCGGAAATCTCAAGTCTCTGAGATTGCCGCGAATCTTCCGCCGACAGATGTTCGGTTGTGATTTCGAATTCGCACCCGCATCTGCAGCGGGCCTTTTTACCGGGCGAAGCATGGCTCAGCTTATATGTCTTGCCGCAGTCGGGACATTGTACGGTTAATGCTGTGTTGCCTGGCATAGAAACTCCACCTTAATGTGTCATCATGTATATAATCATATTCATTCCCAGCCGCTGCGAGGAAATGGATTCATAACCTTTCGTCATCGGGTAGGACACTTCAAGCCAGCCGGCTTCGAGGTCGTAAGGACTATAAACGACTCTTAATTCCCCATCGATGGTGACACCCAACAGGAACGGCTGATTGTTCAGCTCCGGCTTGCTCTTCGCCAATGACGGTGAATACCGTACGGATGATACATCGAAGAGGCTGCTGTACAGGCCGTGGCCGGTGGGAATCGGCTGAAGTGTCATGTTGGGCAAAACCTTATTCAGCTCACGCCGGACGGCTGCGTCGAACGTGCCCAGTCCCAGGCCGTTATTAATTAAAAGCACACCCCCGTCGTTGAGATATCGCTGAAGTTCGCCGATTTCGTTCTGGGAAAAGGAAAAATCATCCAGTCCCGTCAGGTAAAGAAACGGGTACGATGAAAGGTCGTCTTCCTGCAAATCGATGCCGATGCGTTTAAGATTCACTCTTACGGATGTATATCTGCGCAGCTTCATCAG
>DQCG01000404.1:0-3828 GCA_003533825.1 Phycisphaerales bacterium | reverse complement strand
TATGCCGCCAGGTCGACTCCGATATTATTGGCGCTCTTGACATCGTAATAGGCGGCGTTTTTCAGTTTCTCCAGCCTTCCCGTGCTTCGGTTCCATCCACAGCCCAGGCCGAATTTAGAGATGAGCACTCCAACCCGGCTACCGATATAAATTCCCTCCATGAACGGTCTGGATTGTCCCTTGTTGCCCTTATAAGTCACCCTGTCGACGTCCACGATAATATGATAGAGAGGATGGTCGGGGGAGATTGTGCGAAAACGACATTCCGGAAATGCCCGGAAAAAAATCTTTTTCGCCGATTCGTAAAAGTACGGCGACCCGGCTATCGAATCGCAGATAATCATGCCGCCGTTTAATACGTAATCGCGCAGAGCCTGGATATGCGAGTCACTGAGCTTCAACGTTCGTACTCCGCTGAATAGCAGGGCCGGCAACTTCTTCGGGTCAAAGTGAAAATCGTTCAGGTTGGTATTCTGCCAGTGATATTGCAAATCCATTGCCCGTGCCTGTGCGACAAATCTTTCCGTGTCCGTTGGGCACAGGTTCCAGTCGGCGATATCCATTTTTTTTCCTGTGCTGTCGGAAAAAGATGCGGACTGGCCCCAAATAACCTTTCCAACCAAATAGTCGGGCTGCGGTGGTTTCTTGCGTTCGGTTCGCCGCAATGGAGTCGCCGGCAGCGGCAAAGGCGGAAGCGCCTCGGCGGCATTGATGTTCTTGCGCGGAGATTTTTTGGCTTCCTGAGTGCCCAAATACACGAACCAGTCGTTCTCATCGGCTTTACAGTCAACAGTAAAAGAAAAGATTGCGATTGCCGCGACAACGAAGAGCACCAGGTAGATCCTCGATTTTTGCCCGTTTTGCCGCCCCCGCTTCGGCCCGTTTTTCAAGCAAGATTGATTTAACGGCCTCTCATTTTCCGGCTGCACGATTCTTCACTCCCGATTAAAGGTTCCCCCCATTGCATTTATCGCCCTGTTAAATATATTATAAACAATTTATGCAGGATTATCAAGAGTCTTTTTGCTGCTTACGAGTTATTCGTAATGGAATACCTCCTCCATATTTGCCCACCATTCGCCTTCTTTTCGGGTCGGTATCGGACTCTGGCATGGTTCGCAGAACGGCCACCATTTTTGTGTTGTAGGATCGGCGGCCATTTTGGCCATGTCGGCCTTGAAATCGTGGCCGGTGTATTCGAAATAGCTGAACAGGTAATATTTATCCTTCTCCAGCTCGCCGAGGTAAATCGAGTAGTTGCGGATGTTGCACTGTTCGATCATTTTAAGCACATCCGGCCAGACATCCGCGTGCAGTCGCTTGTACTCTTCGAGCTTCTCCGGCCTGACACCGATAACGCTCCCGTAGCGCGTCACCTTTTGCTGTGCGCAGCCGGTAAATATAAAGCAAAGGGCCAATAATGTTACTGTAACTACGGCAAACTTCATGAACTTTCCCATTGTAACCTTTTCCTTTACGACGGCTTTATGCTAAATTTAACATATAGCAGGACCATTACGACAAACAGCAAGGCCGCCAGAAACTTATAGTTGCCGATGCCTGTCCAGCCTTTGTCGCGCAGGGCCTCGATCGGATGGCTCCAGACAAGTTTCTCGCTTTCGGCTGTGTGCTCGTGGGGCCTGAATAGGGACACTGTCACCAGAATTACTGAGCACAACACTGCCAGATAGAAGGTCGCCATCATAGGCGCCACGTTCCACTCGATGTATTGCTTTAACCAGGGCTTGTCTTTGAACCAATCGAGCAAAAAGACCGCAAGTCCCATGACCGAGCCGAGCCAGAGCGTCGCAAAAGCGGCCTTTCCGCTGGCCCGACGCCAGAAGACGCCGAAAAGAAAGACCACGGTAATCGGCGGGGCAATATAACATATAACGGCGGTGATTCCCTGGAAAATGCTGGGGTAGTGACTGACAAGAGGTGACCATAATATAGCGGCGATCATGGCGACGAATGTCACGAGCCGCCCTATGATAACTAAACTCCTGTCGGATGTCATAGGACGCCAGCGTTTGTAGATATCGTAGCTGAACAGGGTCGCAATCGAGTTGAGAGCCCCGGAGACCGTGCTCATCAATGCCGCCAGCAGTGCCGCGGCAACAACGCCCTTGAGTCCGACGGGCAGCAGAGAATTAATCATAAACGAGTAGGTATGTCTCGGGTGCTCCAGCGTATCGGGCAGTTTGCCCTGGTTGATCAGGCCGAGGCAAATCAGGCCGGGCAGTACGAAGATGAAGACCGGCAGGATTTTAATGAATCCGGCGAACAATGGGCCCACCCTCGCATGATTGGCATCCTTTGCGCCCAGCACACGCTGGACGATTGTCTGGTCGGCGCACCAGTACCAGATGCCGATGATCGGGTAGCCGAGAAAAACTGCGTACCAGGGCAGATTCGAGGAATCGCCATGCGGCCGCAGAACGGTGAGTTTGACAGGTTCGACGCTTGCGACGAACTCGGACCAGCCGCCCGCGTGATAAAGCCCTATGACCGTGACACACAACGCTCCCGCGACCAGGACGATGGTCTGGATCGACTCGGTAAAGACCACCGCCAGCAGGCCTCCGATGATGGTATACAGTCCTGTCAGAACCGCCGTCAGAATGATGCTCGTCCAGATATTGATTCCGAACATCCCCTCCAGAACGATGGCCCCGGCGTATAGAGAGAAACCGATGTGAATGAAGATCGCCGAAATGATGGAAAGCAGTGCCAGCCAGTCACGGCATGGCCGACTGTAACGTTTTTCGAGAAAATCAGGCAGCGTTGCAACCTTAGCGCGGAGATAAAAAGGTGCGAAAAAAAGTGCCAGCACAATCAGGGTAAAAGCCGCCATCCATTCGAAATTGCCGTATGCCAGGCCGTTTGTGTAGCCTTCCTCGGCGAGACTCACAAGGTGGACGGTTGAGATGTTCGTCGAAAAAAGTGCCAGGCCGATTACGGGCCATGTGAGCGTTCTGCCGGCGAGAAAATAGCCCTGGCCTTCGGTGGTTCGACGCTGCCGAAAGCCGGCCAGGCAACCTATTGTCACAATGCCGACCAGGTATACGACGATGATCGCCAGGTCGATAGGATTCATTGCCAGTGTTGCTGCGAGCATGTGGCTATTCTCCATAATAATAAGTGCTTATCATCCATAGCTTAAGAACAAAAGCATCTACCTGTTTTTTTCAGCGTGCTTACCCGGTTCTTTTACTGCCCGAAAACCCATAATGCTGCTTTCCTTGAGCGGCAGTTGCGTGGCTCCGGTGATAGCGTCGCAGGCCGCGGCCACGGCCATCCACGAACCGCCCCGGACCATTCGGAAACCATCCAGGCCGGCGTGATATGATGTCGAGTACCAGTCAAGGCTCCACTCGGCGACGTTTCCGGCCAGATCGCAGACGCCGTAAGGACTGCCGAAATTCGCAAAACTTCCCACCGGCGCCGAGTACGCAAATCCATCGTCCTCGGTGTCGAAATTACACCGGAATATGCCGTCTGCGCCGGGTGATTCGTCACCCCATGGGTAGCGTCTTTCGGGCATCGGATTGGGCATTTTCTTTGAGACGTCGCCGTCAAGGTAAAGTCCGCCTCGCATCGCTTTTTCCCATTCAGCCTCGGTGGGCAGCCTCAAGCCGCACCACTGCAGGAAGTTCCTCGCATCGTACCAGGATACGTATGTAACCGGATAGTTTTCGCGGCCCGGTTTAACGCTGTACGTGCCATCGTCGTTTCGAGCGATCCCACAGCGTTTCTCGCTGGTCATGCGCGGATTCCATCCCACGGCCCGGCCGCCGATCTCATTGAGGTAATCGGTGTACATGGAAA
>DQCG01000388.1 GCA_003533825.1 Phycisphaerales bacterium | reverse complement strand
TTCGGAACCTCGACGCTCGTTTCCTTTGTATCTCCCGACTTTGCCCCGACCAGCAGCTCGTCGAGCTTCTCGACCGGAATCGCCCCGACAAAACCACTTTTTCTAACATATATCTCGATGTCGTCCAGTTTCTCCTCTTCTTCAATTTCCTCGACCTTGAGAATCGCGTCGGCGATAATCTGGTCTTCGAGTTCGACAGCTTCTTCCTCCCGCGGCGTCCATACACCCGCCCATCTCTGCATCTGCTCAATCTCTCTGTCGATTTGCTCGTCCGTAACTTCCAGCTTTGTCCTGGTGACGGGAATGCCTTCGAGCTTAGGCAGGTCAAATTCGGGGCGCACTTCGACCTCGAAATCGAACGTCAGCGGGCCTTCGGTCGGCAGCTCTATGTCCTCAAAATCAATGTCCGGCTCGCCGAGAGCTTGCAGTTTGTTGTCCTCAATTGCCGACTTGCTCGCATCGGATAACAAGGTCAACTTTATCTGCTCTTTTGTCTCTTTACCGAATCTTTTCTCCAGGAGCCGGCGGGGCGCCCGGCCTTTTCTAAAACCCGGTACCAGAGCTTCTTTACGAAGATCCTCATATTGCTTCTCGGTGAGCTTTTTGATTTTTGCCTGAGGTATCTCTATGATGACTTTCTTTTTGCAGGGGCCAGCTTCTTCGATTGTTACTGCATTTTTCAGTTCCGGAGATTCTTCTTCCTTCTGTTCCGTAGATTCTTCGTCCTTTAGCTCTGTGGATTCTTCATCCTTCAACTCGGTGGAATCTTCGTCCTTTAGTGCTTCGGATTGTCCTTCGTCGGCCATTTCCATACTCCCTATGGTTGGTTAAAACCTTCAAACATTAAATAAAAAAGGCATCAGGAAAACATTTTCCTTAGCCCGGTCTTCGTAATTTTCAGCCCCGCGCCTATTAGCAGCTTAGGCTCATGCCTGACAGGTGCCGGACCTAAACGTATCGGAGACCAACGCCAAACTACACTTAGCCGGTGACTCGCCGATACTATTTAGTCGTTGGTGTTTTGTCGTTAATATTTCGTAAAAAAGGATTCAATTTATATTGAGTCGGGTACATCCACTCTAACAACCAACAACTATAACAAAGCGGGCGATGAGATTTGAACTCACGACATTCACGTTGGCAACGTGACACTCTACCACTGAGCTACGCCCGCACATTCGCATCTCGTAATTTATATCCCGGATTCCGGGTTTACGCTACGATTAACGCAATACTTTTATGGAATTATAGGCATTTTTATCTTATATGCAAGGGCTTTTTTTACAAATTTTTGGCATTTATATTGGCAAAATGGCCGCCGAACGATGATTATCACTTAATGAAAAACCCGCAATATCTCGACGTTGCGGTGTTCGAAAACGACATTCATAAATCTCAAAAACGCATTTTTTTCAGAAGATTCAGTTGCGGCTGTCTTTTATATATATGGTATAATATTAATTGACGACAACCGGGATATCATTGTGCCGCTCATTTAAAAGAAGAATTCAGGAAGAGGTGGCCGGGAAAATGAATGAAGAATATCCCAAAACAGGCGAAAAACGGATTTATGTACTTCTGTTTTTATTGATATTGCTGGGGCTGTTAGTAATTATTTTCGCCACTAATACAGCAACGGAGCCGAAGTCCGTTTTTGCCGTGCAGGGCAGCGAGGCTGATGCCAACCAGACGGCCGCCGAGCCGAACCTGCCGTCCGAACAAGAGCCGGAAGGTCCTAACGACAAAAGGCTGTTGCGTCCCGTCCATAAGCATCCTGCTTTTGCCGAACGCATCGAAGAGCGGGCAAGAATGGTTGGCCGGCAAATCGAGTCTCGGGACGTAAAAGATCCCAACGTCCTCAAAGCGATGCGAGTTGTGCCCCGACACGCTTTTGTCCGGTCGAGAGAGCAGCGGTATGCCTACGCCGATTACCCGCTGCCCATTGGTTATGACCAGACCATCAGCCAGCCGTACATCGTGGCCTTTATGACCGAAGCCCTGCAACTTGATCCGAATTCTGTTGTTTTCGAGGTCGGTACCGGCTCGGGCTACCAGGCTGCGGTTTGTGCTGAGATATGCCGCGAGGTCTATACAATCGAGATCGTCGAAGAGTTGGCCAAATCCGCTAAAAAACGCCTGAAGGAATTAGGCTATCCGAACGTCTTCGTCAAAGCCGGCGACGCCTTTTTTGGCTGGCCGGAGCATGCCCCGTTCGATGCAATCATCGGCACGGCCGCCGCCGGACGCATCCCTGAACCGCTGCTCGAGCAGCTCAAACCCGGCGGACGAATGATACTACCCTACGGCAGCCCCTACGGCTTTCAGTATCTGGTCCTGATAACCAAGGACAAAGACGGCAAGCTCCAAAGCAAAAACGTCATGCCCGTCCGCTTCGTCCCCATGACCGGCGAAGTGCAAAAACCCGAAGAATAACTTCACCGGAGAGTACGATTTAGCAGGTCAGGTGCAATGCGCCGGCGACGTTTTTGCCTTTCCCTGCTAATTCATTGAATCTTGCCACGGCCTTGTGTGTGTTAGCAGCGAACAGTTCGATGCCGTGTTCACACAGAACCTGATTGACTTTTTCCGAAACTTTCATTAGCCCCGATGCTCCGCAGCCGACTACCAGAACCGAGGGCTTGGCTGCGATCACAGGCTGCAAATCTTCGACGGTTAACAAATGCCCCTGTTTTCTCAACCAATTAGGCAGGACGGAATCGCCCAGGATTAGGCAGTCGCTGTTATACGCCGTGCCGTCAATCACGATTTTACCGAATTGGTATGAATCAATATGCATGGCCGCATCTCTTACGAATCGAAAAGACAGAATATGCTTAAGACTACGCTTAGACGAGCTTACGGCTAATATCAGGGAAATACAAGATAAAACATCTCATAACCTGCTGCATAACGATATTATCCTCTACAGACTTGCTTTTGTGGGCAAATCA
>DQCG01000089.1:6992-8283 GCA_003533825.1 Phycisphaerales bacterium | reverse complement strand
GCCGGGCCTTCGGGAATATTGTTATGCATGCCGTAAACGAACTTTCGATGTTTGGAATCTCTGCCCAGCAATACGTGCAGGAAACTTGTTCCGTCGTAGTTATATTTGGCCGGCTCGCCGCCGCCTGCGTTTACAAGCGTCGGCAGAACGTCTGCGTACTGAACCATGGCATCGGTCCGCCCGCCCGCGGCGATTCTTCCCGGCCAGCGAGCAATCAACGCCGTGTGTAAACCGGTATCCCAGTTGGTCCATTTGCAGCCGGGGAATTGGCTGCCCTGCTCCGAGGTGAAAAGGACAAGCGTCTCATCGGCACGGCCGGAGTGCTTCAATACTTCGAGAATCTCACCGACCTGTTTGTCCATGTAGGTGATCTCTGCGAGATAGCGGGAATAGGCCTCGCGGGTACGCGGTGTATCGGCAATATTCGGCGGAAGTTTCAACTTCTTCTGTGGGTATTTCGACGCATCGCCCATTACCCACGGCACATGCGGCTCGACCAGTGCCACAACAAGGCAGAACGGCTGATTCCGGTTATCTCCCATGAACCGGATTATGCCCTGGAGATTGTGCGGCCGGGTCGGATTGCGAACACAGCTCGCATCGAATCCCCCCACTTTGGTGAAGGCAAAAACTTTGCCCGGCTTGACGTGCACCTTGCCGGCAAGGCCCACGTGGTAGCCCAGGGCCCCGAGGTGGTGCGGCATGGTGGTGATATCGGGCCGGCTGGCAGAGTGATTCCATGCGCAGCCGTTACGCATTGGGTAAAGCCCGCTGTACAATTCGGCACGGCAGGGCTGGCACATCGCCGAACCGAGATAGGCCCGGTTGAAGACTACCCCTTCCGAGGCCAGCTTGTCGATATTAGGCGTTGCCGCATTCTGCCCGCCATAGACGGGCAAATCGTTATGCGTGCAATCATCGGCCATGATGATAAGAAAATTCGGTTTTGCCCGCCTCGCCGAATCTGCAACTGCCGATACTCCCCGTCCAACGACCGCCGATGCCGCGGCCAAACCTGCGTTTTGTAAGAATTTGCGTCTGTTTAACATTTTGAATTCCTGTTCAATTCTATTAGGCGCTTTAATAAAACCTGACTTGTCATTCCGAGCGCAGCCGAGGAATCTATTGAGATAGACCTGTGGAACGGTTCCTTAATCTTAACATTCGGTTTTGTTAGAGCCTCTTAAATATTCCTGAAAGGCCCGGTTCGGAACTTATTATATCAATTTAATTTACTCAAACTGACCGATTTGCGTTGTCATCCCTGCGAAAGCAGGGTACGTGTTTAGCC
>DQCG01000089.1:0-6924 GCA_003533825.1 Phycisphaerales bacterium | reverse complement strand
AATAGCAGGCTAAACACATACAAAGCAGGGATCCAGGAACTTAATGGGTATTATGGATTCCCGCTTTCGCGGGAATGACAAATTGTGTTATATTCTTATCCTTGAACGACTTACTACTTCCATCGGTTCAAAAACGGTCAGTTTGGGTAATTTAATAAATGCGCCTTTCGAGTCATTTTGAGCGCAGCGAAGCGGAGTGGAGAAATCTATTTTTTAAATAGATTTCTCCACTTCGGGCCACTTCGTGGCCCTCCGGTCGAAATGACAAAAGCGCACATTTTAATCATAATTGGCATTATACCCTGTAATCGTGAATTTGTCATTTAATGAATCTAAGATAAGGCCGGCAACCTGATTGATTGTCTGTTGGGGTATCACTTCCCGATGCAGTACAGGTGCTTGCGGCCGCGAAGAAAAATCCTGCTTGCGGATACGGCCGGTGAAGCGCAGAACACCTCGTCGAGCTTATTGACGGCGAGTATCTCGAACTCCGGGCCCGGCTTGACGATGTAACACTCGCCGCCCTCGGTCTGCACGTAAATCCTGCCGTCGGCGGCCACCGGTGAGGCCGTGATTGTGTTGCGGGTACCGAGCTTTTGCTTTTCGTACACGGCCTTGCCCGTCCGGGCCTCATAGCAGGTCAGAGTTCCCTTATCCAGCGGCACGTAAAGATATTCACCCAGAGCTATCGGTGAGGTCACATACGCTCCGCCCGAGCGATGCAACCAGGCGACGCCGTCACTATGCGACTGACCTTTCGGCGGCGTGATGTCACCCGATGCTTCCGGGCGGACGGCGACGATTGGCTGGGGTTTAAGGAAGCCTATGTTGTGCCCGGACGAGAGAAACACCAGCCCCTGGGTGGCAACAGGGGAGGGAACCGATACCCTCGACCCGCCCGCGCACTCCCACAGGAGCTTGCCCGTGGCGGCATCGTAGCCCCGCATGTGACGTGTGGCGTTGGTGACGACGGTTGTGCGGCCGCCGGCCTCGAACAAAAAAGGTGTCCCCCACGATGCGCCTTCATTCCGTTCGGTGCGCCAGACCGGATTGCCGGTGGCTTTCTCGAACGCGGCGATGTAGGAATCATCATCGCTGTCGCAGTTGACAATGACAGTGTTCCGGAACAGGACCGGAGAAGTACCCGTTCCCCAGCCCGTCCGTACACGCAAGAGTCCCATGTCACGATGCCAGAGAACGTTACCCTCAAAATCGATGCCGTAAAGGCCCGCCGAACCGAACGAGGCGAAGACGTATTTGCCGTCCGTAACAGGGGTTTCGGAGGCATAGGTGTTTTTCGTGTGGCGGCGAGTCTTCGGGTTTTGTCTCGCGACGGCTTTCGACCACAGGACGTTTCCCTGATCGGTGTCGAGGCAGATCAAGCGATAGGCGTACTCCGACGCATCGGGCTTTGGACGGTCGCCTCCCAAATACACGCCGCCTCGAAACGTTTCGACGTTTGGGTCTTCGGCGGCGGCAGTGGTGACGAAGACGCGGTTGCCCCATACAATAGGGGATGAGTGGCCGGCGCCGGGGATGGGCGTTTTCCACTTGACGCCCTCGCCCTCACTCCATTTTAAGGGCAGGTTCTTCTCAGGCGAGATACCCCGGCCGTCACCGCGCCAGCCGGGCCAATCCTGTGCGAAAATCCGGCCTGCGCCAATCAGAATCGCACACAACACCATCAAAGCCATTAATACATTCAGCTTTTTCATGTTAATCTCCGATTCGATTCCTGTCGTGAAGCCCTTAGCGTTTTGTACCACGGCAACAGCACACCGCCGTGGACTCATCTATTACACTCCGATATGGGTGAGGCGTCAATATGGAATTTCCCATATAAACTCTTAATTCATACAGTTTTTTCTTGCCGCATGTACTGCTGAAGACCCTTGACTGACGATCTCTGCGTTCTCGATAAACGTCGATTCACCGCCGCACCACCCAGGTGCCCGCCAACCGGTCGTGCAGGCCGCGGTTGGGGACAATTACGGCATAGACCGCCGCGCTGATCCACAGGACAAGCAATACAAGAGCGGAGATGAAAGCGATACCTTCGGCCCTCTTAATCAACAGAGCCACGAACAACATTGGAACAAACAGTCCAAGCCAAACGACCGCCCAGCGCCGCAGCAGCGTTACTCTGTTGGCGCACTGTCCTTTGGCGTTGACCACCGCCAGTCTAAAAATGGAGTGACTGACAGTACTGCGGAACGTCAGTCCAAGGAGTTGCCCCAGGGCTATGGCACCTAATACCACCAGGGCAGAAATGATTATCCCGTCCAGAGCGTCATTCCACTGCTTGTCATGATAGCGTCCGACAAAGACTGCGATCCAAACATAACCGGGCAGCATGAAGATCGACCCGGCCCGAATACCCTTGCTAACCTCAGCGGGTTTGTCTAAGAATCCACGCAGGATGCCGGTCAGGAAGCTGAGTTTTTCGAATTTACCATCGGCAAGATTCTGCAGCACTGCCCTGGCATGAAGGGGCAGACTGGTTGATTCGGCGCAAGCGGCGACGGCGTTCAGGAAATGCTGCTGGCCTGCGAGGTCTCCAACTTCAATGCGTTCGGCGCCGGTTTGTACATCGGGCCAGGGTTCGTCGAGCAGGACGGCGCGGCCTTGTGTGGTGACCCAGACATGATCGAGGCTCAGCTCGGCGGGCAGGGTCTGATCACCTGTCGCATCCCATAGTTCCGATGCCAGGTCGCCGAGCCAATGGCGCAGAGTTGACCAGGGCACACGTTTGCCGCCTTCGATAAGACTGGGAAACGGCATTCCCTCAGGCGCCTCGAAGGCATCCCAGGTTGCTTGGTCCGTTTCGACCTTCTGCAGCCATCGCAGGCGACCGGGACGGGCGAGATTTCGCCGGGCAGAAGACAGTTCCGGTGCATCCCGGCGCAGCAACCAGACCCGGCGGCGCAGCACGGGATCGGTGGCGACGACCCATTTTCCGGGAACCATCTCTTTAATGATCTGGTAAGGCCCGAGCGAATCGGCGCCCTCGGCGGGAATTTCCGGCCCGGCAGCAGGCTCGATCGACGGTCGCACAATGCCCTTCGGCTTGACCACCACCCTTGTTCCGCTGGCGAGGTCCCAAACAGTGGCAAAACCGTTTTCGCGGCGTGCTCTCAATATCAACAAAACCGGAATCCAACCGCAGATGTTGGCGGCGACTACAAACAGCACAACCTGAAGCCCAGTCCAGTCGGCATCGGTGATCAATGTCATCATGAGGGGCATTCGGACGCCTTCAACACAGCCGATGGGAATGAGGATTCGGATCAGCGCCCGTACGATTCCGGGTGTCCGGCCGTTCGTGCGGACTACGCGCAATCCCTTTAGCTGCTTGCCCAGGCTGGCGCCCCAGATCCCCTCAGCGATACTGAAGTAGAGAAAACCGAAACAGAAAAGCGCAATGTAGTATCTCGCCGAATACAGGGTGCGTTCGGCAAGAGGCCGTACAATCAATTTATCGGCGCCGACGAAGAGCATGATAGTCACATAAGGAATCAAAAAGGCGATTAAGTAATCGATCCAGCCGACTGACAAACGGACCTTTATCGACGCAGGCTCCGGTTCTTTGGAGTTGAAAGGCAGCAGCGCATTGCGCAGCGCGGTATAGTCGGCGTAGCGCCCGTTCGGTTCTTTGGCCAGGCAGCGGACCACCACCCGTTCGAGGCCGGGCGGCACGTTCCGGCGAAATTCGGTCAGCGGTTTCGGTTTTTTGTTGACGGCGTTGGCGACGACCTGTACCGCGTTTTCTCCCTCGAAGGGCGCCCGGTCGGTGAGCAGGGTGAAAAGCGTCGCCCCAACCGAATAAATATCGGCCCGCACGTCTAAGGTATCACCGCGCAACTGTTCCGGCGACGCGTAGGCCGGCGTGCCCATAATCTTACCGTGGGCCGTGACAAAGGTATCATTCCTGGCCAGGGTGGAGACCGAAAGGCCGAAATCGCCCACCTTTACCGAACCGTCGGGGCTGACGAAGCAGTTGGAAGGCTTGATGTCGCGGTGCAGCACGCCCGCCGCAAAGGCGGATTCAAGGCCTGAGATGACGTCGAGGATCGCATCGACCGCCTCTGTCACGGCAAGTGGACCGTGTTTCTTAAGTTTGTCCTTGAGAGTGCCGGCACCGGCGATTTCCATCGTAATCACAGGGAGGCCCTTGATTTCCTCGCTGCCGAAAATGTAGAGACTGTTCGGATGGTTGACACCCGCGGCCAGGCGACCTTCCCGGAGAAAACGCTGCCGCATGTCCGGCGAATCCAGTTGCTGGCCCAGCATTTTCAGGGCGACGCGGCGTCCGGTGGCGATCTGCTGAGCTTCGTAAACCGTGCCCATTCCACCTCGCCCGAGCAATCCAAGCAGCCGGTAGCCGCCGAATTCACAGGGTAGTTCCGACGGCCCGTAAAGCGACAATGATTCGTCTGGTGCTATCGAGACGGTCCGGTCCTGGCCGCCGGGCGAATCCAGGGCGCCCGACATCAGGCAGGCGGGACAGAGTTTTTCCGTTGATTTCGTGGGTATCACCGCTCCACAGCGCCGGCATTTATCTTTTTCGGAAGTATTCATGAATCAATCTCCAATTTTGGTTTCATTCACTTCTTCCTGAAAGAAAAACGCCGGGAGGTTACAAAAAAATTACCTTTTCCGTAAAACCGCGATTAGATAGCGCATTTCATCGTCGAGGTCTGCTTCATTGCTGACCGTCTCGGCGATGGCAGCTCGCAGCAGCATGCGGTAACGCTGCCGTAGCCGGTGCACGGCAACCTTGACCGCGCCTTCGCTCATGTCCAGCCTCGCCGCGATTTGATCCCGGGGCAATTCTTCTTCGCCGGTGAGGCTGCCTTTGAGCGCGTCAAAATGTTCGCTCTTGCCGGCTTTTGCCATTTCGTCGCGCAGTTCCTGCAGGGCTCCGGCAATGGTCTGAAGTGCCCATTCGCGATCGAAGAGGTGTTCCGGGTTATCCGACTGCTCTGATGCTCCGGCGTATCGGGTCTCCGGATCGAGCGCATCGAATTCGATGAATTGCACCTTACCGCCGCGATTCTGAGTTTGGGCACGATGCCATTCGTTAGCGAGAAAATGCTTCATCGCGCCCAGCAGGTAAGAGCGAAACCGGCCCCGCTCGCGATCCGCGGCGGCAAATCCGCCCGTTTCGATGATTCGTGCAAAAAATGCCTGCGTAAGGTCCTGGGCATCGACCGCTGAATACCCACGGCTGCGCACAAAGGCGTAGAGGGGATACCAGTAGGCCCGGCAAAGTTCCTCGAGCGCCTCCCGGGCGCGGGTCTGACTCGCCTCGCCGGGCCTGGCCGCCCCCACCAGGCTCCAGTGCGTAGTGGCAAATTGTCTGGGACCGGGCGGATTTTTCATATACTTATTATAACGCGGCTGTGCCGAAGCACAAGCCGAGAAATCAGGATGGCCGGCATTGGGGAAACGATCAATTTCCCACGCACACTGGGGATTTTATTTGACATCACCTGCTGACTAACGTAGGTTCCCAGTATAGCAACGCGGAACCAGACTGTATTATATAACCGAGTTTTCTTGACAACATGATATTTGTGGTGTTATCGAGTTGGAACACCTGAGAGAATATACAGTCCGCAGAGTTTAGGAAGGTAGTTCGATAACTCCCTTCAGGCATTATCAGGAAAGCCATATAATAACTTGTTATGAGTAATCGCAGGAGAATCATTTTGGCAGTAGCTGCTGCACTAACAGTGCTTAGTGTTGTTTATGGCACTTACAGCCATAAACGTAAACTCACTCACTCTCTTCGAATGAATAAAGCAGTCACTCATATCAAGGATGCACTTTCTGATGATCCGAATTACTTTGTTACGAGTTCCTTCAATAATGTTACCAACCAAGGATTACAAGTTTGTGTTCAAAAAGGTACATTGGGAAAGCCTCCAAGTTGGGGTCTCACGCTTCATAAAATAATAAAGAAATTGCCTCGTTTCCTTAGGCCAAATTCCAAACGCTATCTTTACACAATTAAATGTAAGTGCATCGCCATAACCGTAGTTGAACCAACTGAAGACGAATTGCGACAATTAAAAGAAGAAGTATCCTCACTATGTATTTCACGAGATATCTATATATGGTTTCAACCCTTTTATCCGGATCGATAACGTTTTCTACAAGATCTACACAAGAAGGATATAGAGGATACACGAGTATGCCCTAAAGTTAATCATAACAAGCCCCTTCAATGAGACAGCCTTGGCGGGCTGCTCCTGAGGTGCAACGTTTGGAGGTAATGACAACGTGAGAATGCGCACTTTCATTGCCCTGGCACTGTTGTTGCCGCCAATATCTGCATCATCAGCAATTGGAGTATTAAATTGGGATGGTTTGAAGCTCAATCATGACACCTCATTATGAAGTGTTGTCTACCTCAGCATCTCCGCAATCCTGGGACGGGTCCTTTTAATTCGCTCGTAGTCCAGTTTCAATCCCAACTGCGCAAGGGCCTTTCCGAGGCCGTCGTAGATGCCTTTGACATCTTCAAAAGGATGTGAAACGGAGTCCAACGCAGTACGTCCGGCTTTGTTTAGTGCATTACGCATCTTTCTTATTCAGGTCGAAACCCGTATTTATGTGCTGCCGAATTGCATCGAGATTCCCCTGGAGGGCTGCTACGTGGAGGCTAACACGCGGCGGTCTTTTTTTATTGTCTGAGTTCTCCTGTTTTCTGCAACCGGCCACGGCAAGGAGTACGATTAGAAGCATTGCTGTCGTTACTGTTTTCATTGCTTTTACCTCCATTCTTCTATTGAACTGAAACTGATCGTTTTTGAGTCTAACATCATTTTAAGTCATTAAATCATAACAACATAACACTATTTGTCATTCCCGCGAAAGCGGGAATCCACTAAGTCAATTACGTTCCTGGATCCCTGCTTT
>DQCG01000564.1 GCA_003533825.1 Phycisphaerales bacterium | reverse complement strand
GACGGCATCATTTTCCCGCACGCTCCCGATCCGGTCAAAATCATGTTCATCCTGGCCGGCAGCAGGGACGAGAGAAATTATCATCTCAGGGCCCTGATGGCGATCGCCCAGGTCGCCCAGGAGAAGGACTTCGAGAAGCGATGGCTCGCGGCAAGAAACACCGAGGCGGTCAGGAACTTGATACTGCTGTCAACGCGAAAAAGGGATATTGCTCCCTGAATCGTCCCGTCATCGGAAAATTTTCCTGTTTACATCCACCCTCATTCATGTAATAATCATCCTCGATGATAATCCTGGAAGTCAAAGAAAGCGTCGAGCCGATATGCCCGCATTGCTCGACTGAGCTGCGCAGCGTATGGATGCGCGAGCTCAGGGGCGTTCTGGGTAAGCGGTATATCTACTTCTGCTCCCATTGTCGCAAGGTGCTGGGTATGACCCATCGTAAAGGCTTCTGGATGGGATAAAACTCAGCGACCGAACTACTTGCCGTAATTTACGTAGAATGCCGTAGCAATTCCCGGTTTACGAAGATATTGGGATGGTTTGTGGATCGTTTGCGCCGGGAAAACGAGAAACATATAAGAAATAGTTTAAGTTCGTATAAGGCAAAAAAGAAGTTGACTTCGGGCGAGGCCGCCTTTAGAATCGTCCGGTTTTTTTTGGACTTTATTAACTCGTATGGAGGTAATTGACATAAATGAGTAATTTGAACGAATTTTTGAAAGAAAAGCTGACAACGGAAAATTACAGCAGGCTCACGGCCCTGGATAATCCGAAGATGCACGAATTTATCGCCGATGCGATTGAACTGACCGGCGCTGCTTCGGTTTCCGTATTTACGGATTCAGAAGAGGACAGAACGTATATTCGTAAGCTGGCGATTAAGAATGGTGAAGAAATCGCACTGGATGTTGACGGCCATACGTGCCATTTTGACGGCTATAATGACCAGGCCCGCGACAAGGCCCGGACAAAGTATTTGCTGCCGGCCGGCTCGGACCTGGGCGCCAGTCTTAATTCCGTTGAAAAGCAGGCAGGAGTCGAAGAAGTGCGTTCTTTCCTGAAAGATTCAATGGTCGGCAGGGAAATGCTGGTCTGCTTTTTCTGTCTGGGACCGCTCGATTCGGATTTCTCGATTCCCTGCGTTCAGATCACCGATTCGCCATATGTGGCTCACAGCGAAACGATTCTCTACCGGCCCGGTTACGAGCAGTTCAGAAAAATCGGCTCATCGCCCGATTTCTTCAGATTTCTCCATTCCGAAGGCAAGCTTGAAGACTTTGTCAGCAAAAATATCGACAAACGCCGCGTTTATATCGACCTCGAAGAAGACCTGGTCTACAGCACCAACACCCAGTACGGCGGCAATACAATCGGCCTGAAGAAGCTCGCTCTGCGATTGGCAATCCAAAAAGCCTCAAAAGAAGGCTGGCTTGCCGAGCACATGTTCGTCCTCGGCGCCCACGGGCCCGGCGGTCGCGTCACATATTTCACCGGTGCGTTCCCATCGGCCTGTGGAAAAACTTCAACCTCGATGCTGCCCGGCCAGACCATCGTCGGTGACGACATCGCCTATTTCCGCAAAAAGGACGGCCAAATACGCTCTGTTAATGTTGAAAAGGGCATTTTTGGTATCATTCGCGATGTCAATTCAAAGGACGACCCCATCATTTACGAGGCCCTGACAAGCCCATACGAGGTTATTTTCTCCAATATCCTCGTTGACGATGCGAACAAGCCGCACTGGCTCGGAATGGGAGCCAAACTGCCGAAAGAGGGAATCAACCACTCGGGCAAATGGCAAAAAGGCAAGAAAGACTCTAACGGCAACGAAATCACCGCTTCACACAAAAACGCCCGTTATTGCCTTAATATCCCCGATCTAAGCAATCGCGATCCCATGCTTGACGATCCCGACGGTGTACCTGTCGGTGGTGTTGTCTACGGCGGTCGCGACAGCGATACGTGGGTTCCCGTCGAGCAGGCCTTTAGCTGGGCCGAAGGTATTCTCATCAAAGGCGCCTGCCTCGAATCGGAAACCACCGCAGCTACGCTCGGCAAAGAGGGCGTAAGAACCTTCAACCTGATGTCGAATCTCGACTTTCTCTCGATTCCGCTCGGTAAATATATTCAAAATAATCTTGATTTCGCCAAGGAAATCGAGAATCCGCCCCTGATTTTCTCGGTTAATTACTTTCTCAAGGGCAAAAATGGCAAATATCTGAACGGAATGGCCGATAAGCTGGTCTGGATTATGTGGGCCGAGCTTCGCGTCAACGACGAGGTTAACGGAATCAAGACACCAACCGGCGTGATCCCGATTTACGAGGATCTGCAGCAACTGTTTAAAGATCATCTCGATGAGGATTACACGAAGGACGATTACATCCGGCAGTTTACAATCCGCATCCCGGAGAATCTCGCCAAGCTCGATCGAGTCGAGAAGATTTACAGAGAGAAGGTTTCCGATACGCCGCAGATTCTTTACGATACATTTGCCAAAGTTCGAGATCGTCTTAAAGCAACCGGCGATAAATACGGCGATGTCATCTCACCCTATGATTTGCTCGGCTAAGCTCGACCTATGTAAGAAGGACCTGTAATGTGGCCAAGACCATTTAATCATATATTCGTTATGATTATGGTCTTGGCTATTATTGTAATTTTTGCGGCTCCGGCAACAACTGAGGCCGAACCTGATTCAAATTCCTCCGATTACTTTGGCTTTGTAAGTAAGTAATACCATATATGCGAAGGTTTAAATTCAACATTCGATAAACAAACAGTACAATAAAAAATGTCCTGTTTATTCACGAAAGGAATACCAGTATGCATTGGAAAAATATAGTGGTACTCGCCGTTCTTATAATTGGCTGGGCGGGAACTGTGGTGGGCGTCGAGACTGAGCAGTGGGATATTTTCGAGCTGGCGCTAAATGGACCTGAAGGCGGAAATCCATTTATCGATGTAAAACTGAGTGCCGAGTTCAAACAGCGCGGCCGAGTTTTTAAGCCGGAAGGATTCTACGACGGCGACGGCATGTATCGCATCCGCTTTATGCCCGATGCGCAGGGTGAGTGGTCGTATACCACGAAGAGTAACCGCAGGGAGCTGGACGGCAAAAAAGGTAAATTTACCTGTGTAAAACCGCCGCCGTCCAATCGCGGCCCGGTCCGCGTACACAAGAAATGGCACCTCGCATACGCCGACGGCACGCCTTATTTCCAGGTCGGCACGACCTGCTATGCCTGGGCACATCAGGGAAATGCGATTGAAGAGCGGACGCTGGCAACACTCAAAGATGCTCCGTTCAACAAGATGCGAATGTGC
>DQCG01000660.1 GCA_003533825.1 Phycisphaerales bacterium | reverse complement strand
TGCACCCATGATCGAGCCAATAAGTTTTCCAAAACAGTCCGTATCACATCCCTGAGACACCTGCTTGCAGAGGGCGTCGCCGACATCCGTCGCGAAGCAGGCGGAATTAATGAGCAGTCCGCACTCCTGATAAAGGCTGCAATGCCTATACTGGCCATATTTCGCATGGATCTTTTCGTATCCTTCAAGCCAATTCGACGAACCGGCGACCATCTGGAAACAGTCCGACGCGATGGCGTGAAATCGGCTGCGTCTGGGTACGAACTTGAGGGCTGTTTCGAAGATGTCGAGGGGCTTGTCGGCAACGAACGCCGTGGCGATGGCAGCAGCGATGAACATAGCTCCATAGATGCCCGTTCGACGGTGGGTGAAACTGGAGTCGCGCCAGGCCAGTTCGGCGGCCAGGGCCGGTCTGCCGGGACAGGCATATCCGTAAGCATCCACTCGAATGGCCGCGCCGCAGGCTTCATCCGAGGGGTTCCAGGTCTCTGCCCATTCAGCCGAGGATTCGCCGAACTCCGGAGCTAGCGAATGGATAGCGGCCTTGATCAGCACCGTCCGTTCCGGTCCCCACGTCCACAAAGGTGGCAGATTGTATAGCCAAAAGTTGGCAAGATCGTCTTTGGTGAAGGCAAGCCCTTTCTTCTCCAGAATCAGCATGCCGATGACCATGTAGTTGATGTCATCATCGGGGGCCACGTAGGCAATCCGTTCGCGCACCGTGTGATGCCAGTCGAGGGGTCGTCGGCCCAATTTCTCAAGCAATGAACCGCTGATATAGTCGCGAATCGGCCACTCCCCAACGGACTCCGCTGCTTGGCGAATTTCCGTCAGTGTCGGGTCGACCTCAAGCGGTTTGCCAAGCATACACCCGCAGACCGCACTCAGGAAAGCCGTCTCGATGCGTGGCGCCATATCCCGGCCGGAGACGTCGGCCAACCGTCCCATAGGCCGGCTGGGGTCGCAGGCAGCCCAAATCGCCTGCAGGTCACTGGGTTCTTCGTAGGGCCAGTCCTTGCGGAAAAGAAGATCGCGCCGCAGTCGCTTAGCAAAAGCGGCAAGAGCATCATGGCTGTCGGGAATCCGCTGGAGTTCCTCGAGCAGCCCGGCAGTGTCATACCCTTGCGCAGCCTTGCCTGCGACCACTTGTTCCAGCCGTTTCCTGAGAAATTCCGTGGGTGGTAACATATGTTCCCCTATGTGTTGCCTACCATCTATCTTTATACGTATTTTCTATACTTACTCTATAGTCATGTACTGTATAGCGACGCAATATGAAATGTCAATGATTTCACCATTTAAGTCGTGTTAAAACGTGAGGGACAATTCGGTATAACATACAAGTCAGCAGTGAGTGTAGCGAGTCCGTTGGATTGTCTTGTTATGTTTATTACGATTCAGGTATTCTTTTCAGGTTTTCGCCTTCTTCTTTCATGTGTTTTCTGGTGCTTGTATGGTGCGAGGCAAGTCTACAATCTCAGCCCTAACCCCCAACTCAGACAGCCGATGCTGCACCAGTTTACAACCCGTAGGCGAGACATCAATCCCCAGCCACCTGCGTGCCAGTTTTTGAGCAGCGACCAGAGTTGTTCCACAGCCACAGAAACAGTCAAAGACTAGGTCCCGGGGATTTGACGAAGCCTCTATTATTCTCTCCAATAGAGCTTCGGGCTTTTGAGTTGGGTAGCCCATCCGCTCCGTTAAATCCCTCTGCGGGATATTTGGAACCATCCACACGTCATCCGGATTCTTTGGTTGGTCAATGTAATACTTATATGTTTTGCCTCCAGCTCTTACTTCCTGGTATCTTCTTCCATTTTTATCCGTTTTGAAATAGCCACCGAAACTGCCTTCGTCCTTAGTCCTCGTATCCTTCAATGCCAAACCATCATAGAAGTAGTCTCTAGTCTTTCCATAAACCAGAATTGTATCGTGCTTCCTATTGAACCATCTTCTTCCTCTTCCACCTCCGCTTGTGTAATACCATACGACCTCACTGACGAAATTACTGTACCCAAAAACCTCATCACACATCACCTTCAGGTAATGGCTGGCGTGCCAGTCGCAATGGAGGTAAAGGCTCCCCGTAGGCTTTAGCATCCGGTGAATTTCCTGAACTCTATCCCGCATCCAATCAATATAGTCCTCTATTCCACCTTTCCATCTGTCTTCAAAAGAGCGAATTTCCTCACCGTCTCCAAATATCACCTTATGATTTCTATTGGAGAAAAACGGAGGATCAATATAGCACAGGTCAACAACCTCATCAGGAAGCCGAGACATCCAATAGAGATTATCTCCGCAGTAGATAACCCCTTCTAATTTCATAGGTCGTCTCTTCTTTTTTCACTTCTGCCTTGTGGCCCACAGTGGCGATGCGTCAAAAGCCTCACCTTTGAATTTGGCTTCTATGACCTTCTTTAATTCTGCTATAGGCACCCGAATCTGTCCCAGGCTGTCCCTTTCCCGAATGGTAACCTGCTTATCCTCTAGAGACTCAAAATCTATGGTAACGCAGAACGGGGTGCCGATTTCGTCCTGGCGCCTGTACCTTCGCCCT
>DQCG01000233.1 GCA_003533825.1 Phycisphaerales bacterium | reverse complement strand
TCCCTTCTCAAAGTACCGCTTGACGGAAACTGCGCTGTAGAAGATATCCGTATCGTCGTCCTGGCCATAATCTCCGGTCAGGTAGGAAAAAGACAATCCGGTCTGCCATGTCGGCGCATCGGCGGCAAAGGAAAAATCGGGGGAGACAATAAGTGCTCCCCCGATCCATACTAAAAATGTTAATGCAAAAAGTCGATATCTCACCTACGCGGTCCTCTTTCCGGTTTTTCGGGTTTCTCCGGCTTCTCGGGCCTTGCCGGGCGTTCCGGTCTTTCGGGTTTTTCCGGCTTCTCGGGCTTTTCAGGTCTCTCAGGCTTTTCGGGTTTTTCCGGTCTTTCAGGTCGCTGCGGCCTTTCGAGTTTTTCGGGCTTCGACGGCTTTTCGGGTTTTTCCTTTCGGCCAAACCCGAGCATGTTCATGAACCGGCCGAGGATGTTTTGCTTTTTCTCCTGGTTCCTTATCCTTATCCGCTCGCGATTTGAGTTTTGATTTAAGTTCGGAGCATCGCCGGCTTCACCGGGACCGTACGAAAAAGCGGCTGAAACCTTATTGCCGTTTCCTACCACTCGCCCGAGTTTCAGATCGTTATCATGAGCGATTTGGCCGAATCCTTTGTCAAGGGCTCGCGCATCCAGTACACTGGTAAGAGCATCTTCGAATGTCATTTCGTCCCCGCCGTCAGCAGCTATCCGTTCGGCCAGTCTCGTGGCAATCATAATGTTGCCCCAACCGGCACCGCCACTTCGCATCAACTCGACCTGCTCCGGAGTCAGGTCGGTTATGTCGATTAGCTCGTCGATGAAGGGCGGCGAGGAATTCCCCGCACCCGACATATTACCCCTGCCGATCACGTGACCGAGTTTCAGATCGTGCTCGTTTGCGATTTCTCCGAAGTCCTTGCCCTTGGCGTACGATTCGAGCACGGAGGTAAGGGCGTCATTGAATATCAACGTGTCACCGTTATCAGCGGCAATTCGTTCGGCGAGGCGTGTAGCGATCACGATCTCACCCCAGCCGAGGCCGTCGCTCGACATCAGATCCACCTGATCCTGCGTCAGATCTGTACTTTCGATGAGCCCGGTAATGAATTCTGGTGGATTTGTGACTTCGGCCTCCGGGGGTTCGGGCTCCGGATCCTGGGCCATTGTTTCTGCACTCCAGAAGCACAGCAAACCCGTCATAAGAAGAATGAGGATATAATGTTGCTTGAACTTTTTCTTGTGCATAGGTTCCTCCTTTAATTGAAAATAATCATCACACTGGACACCTATCAAATCTTTTTTCCTGCCAGCCACGTTTGGATATCGGAATTTTCGATTAGCAAATTACCCAAACGCTCCGAACTGCAACACGTAATTGTATATATTATATTAAATCCTCAATTAGATGTAAATAATCTTTTCAGAAATTTAGGCATACTTTATAGCCCCAAAAAATTCAAATATGGCTATTTGTGTCAGAAAACGACATTTAACCTATTAGAAAATTAACATAGACTGGATAACTCAAAACGTTTTGGTTATCTTGATTCGGATTTGAGATTTGTCTCGAATTTCGTTATTCGAGTTTAAGGATATAGCAAAATGAGCTTTCGTCAGAATTGCTTTCGTTCGCAGGAGCCGAATGTACGGTCCCCTGGGGATAGGCTACGAAGCGGTTTTACCCTTATAGAGCTGCTTGTTGTTATAGCGATAATAGCACTGCTGCTGTCGATCTTGATGACTTCGCTGCGAAAAGCTAAGGCCATCGCATCGCGGACAGTATGCTCCCACAACCTTAAGCAGATAAATTTGGCTATCGATTTCTATCTTAACGAACATGATAACGTATATCCATGCGCTGAGGACCCGGTCTCGACGGAGCCGGCTTACTGGCTGTGGATGGGACGAGGCTGGCGGTCTTTTGTCGAACCTTATCTGGGCGGCAGTATCGATGCGAATAATCCATCGGTTTTGTTCTGTCCGCAGGACCGCACGGCGAAAGAAAAATATGAGTCCACGAGCTATTCCTACTCGATGGCTTTTTATCACAGCCCCGAGCAGATCGACGCAATGAGCAGCCCGGTCGATACGTACACTAATCCCCAGCCTTCTATGCCGCAGCGAAGCTCGGACGTGGCCAGGCCTTCGAACAAAATTCTTATCGGTGAATGGTTAAGTAATCATTCGCCCGTAGATGATGACAGCGGATGGTGGTGCTGGGAAGGTTGGCGGAACTACCTCTTTGCCGATGGCCGGGTCAGCTATCTCAAGGCCATGCAGATTCGTCCGGCCCGCGATGGGCTGCCGGATGCTAATCTAACTGTCCGGGGTATAAAAGGACATGACTGGCCGCTATGAGTGTAAAAGATTCTTCCGGTTGACTAATATCCTGCTTATCAGTATTAATATTGCGATATAGAATATTATAGCTTGTTCTCTATTGCCTTCTCATCCAGGCAAAAGGGCGGTGCAATGTTAGACGTAATACGTCCACTTTTATTATCTTATCTAAGAGGATTTGTTTGGTGACAGGCTGTTTGATTGGAATCGATTACGCTTGTTAAAGCCACCAATTCTCTATGCAAAGCAGGGTCTGGTCACGGCCCGGTTATCTTTATCACGGCCAGGATGGCTAACAGACCGAGTACAAGCAGTGCAGCTCTCAATACACGCATGAACTGCGTTTTGGGCTCGACGAACTTCCATACAAAGGCCCAAAGTGCTGCTATAAGCAGTATGCGTAAAACAAAAAATACAATGCTTCTTAACATTTATTTATAATATCCTATTTTATCATTCAAGTCAAGAAATAAATACCCTATTTCAACACCAATATTCAGTAAAAAATGGGGTGGGACACAACACGGCGGATGATTACCTATTGGCATTTTGCAGCAAATGTTTGCTTTTTTTTTCTCCTGAAACTTTCCGTACAACAAAAAAAAGTAGCAAAACTGCACATAGAAATCCTCATGGATACATTACGCCCTGAGGATAGCCGGTTAACTATTATTTCAATACTGATAATGGGTTTTTGCGATACGTGTGGTCGAGGTAGATTATTGCCGGATATATTTTCGCCGGCGGTATAAGGCACGTATTTTGGTTATAAATATTAAAGTAATTTGAAAAGACAAGCCGAACAAAACTACGTGGATGTCACTAAATAAATGATTTATTTTTTAATACTCTAATTAGGAGAGTTGAAGATGCATTATCTTGAGGAAGTAAAGAAATGGCTTGGTGAGTTTACCGAAATTTTCCTGTTGCTGGTCGCCCTGGGGATTATAGCTAATATCCTTTTCGGCGAGACGGTTCCTTTCGTTGGAAACGTCGTTCCCAATCTCACCGCGCTAATTGCGGACCTGGGCGAAAACGGGCTCGTGGGACTGATCGCATTGGCGGTTATTCTATACCTGTTCCAGAGAAGGAGAGCTTTTGCGCAGCAGCAGCAATAAGATGTTCATCTGTAAAGTTGGGCTTCACGGAGCGTAGATGCTACGCTCCGTGTTTTCTTTTCTCTATTAACGCGGCAAGCGGATTTTAAGCTTCTTATATTCCAACACGCTTGTTCGAGTACAATCAATCCAGCTTGGCAGCGAAGATGAAGATAACATCACCCGTTGCCTGACGCTGATCTTATCGACCGAAGAACGGGAAAAGTTCTTTGAGTTTATCCGGCGAGGCGCGGCTGCCGTATTCGCAGAGTTCAAACGCCTCGGCGTACCGAATCTTTTTGCCCTTCTCTTCGCCGTAGAGTTCGATTAATTTATCCCTGTACTTGTTAGCCACCGACTCGGCACGGCGTCCAAAACGGTCGAACATCTCCTTGCGGCGAGCTTCCCTTTCCGCACCTTGTTTGGGGACGGGAACAACTCTCTCGAAGTTGCCTGTGGCCCAAAGGCTTTCGATCTGCGATTCCAGCAGCCATAGAGCTTCGGCCTTTTGCTCGATTACGTCATCTATTGAAACCACCACATCAGGTTTGAAAGGATTCGGCTTCTGGAACCCGTCCGAGAGATAAAGGAAGACGGGATTCTTCGGTATCTGTGGGACATCCGGGCAATAAAAGGTTACCGTGGCCATGTATGCGGCGTCCTGCATCAGGATACCGGTATAACGATGGTCGGGATGGTAGTCGTTCGGGCGATGTCCCATTACGACGTCGGCTTTCCATTCCCGGATCAGGCGCACGAATATCTTGCGATTCTCCAAGGTCGGCATCAGCTCCCCATCATGAATATCCAGCACCTCGGTCTCGATGCCCAGTTTTTTTGCCGCCGCCTTAACCTCGGCGGTGCGTCGCTTGGCCAGAGCTCCGCCGGCCATTTTGGCGTGGCCGATATCGCCGTTAGTGGTGGACACGAATTTGACGTGATGTCCCTTCGCTGCCCACATGGCTGCGGTGCCGCCTGCCTTGATTTCACAGTCATCGGGATGTGCGCCGAAGACGATAATGCGCAGCTTCCCATCGTCCAGATTCCGCTCGCTCGCCGAGGTTGGGCCGGGAAGTACAAATGCCAAAAATAATGACACTAAAACCAGGCCGGCTAAACAAAATCCACTCTTCTTCATCGTTGATCTCCTAATATGAAATTCTAAAAATAAATTGATTGAACTCGTTTATTTCAACAGGGTGAGCATTACAGCGCGAACTTCCATTACCTGCCTGCCCGGAACATCCAGCGCACTCAGTGTCAAGTCGCCACGGCCCTTTTCCAATCGAATTGTCCCCAGACCGAGCGGCCGGAAGTCTTTGACGAAAGACTCGCTGCCCCGGTCAACACGGTCGAATTCGGCGCCCACTGCCGGCGGATCGTGCGGCTCGGTCACTTTTCCCCGGGCGCTGTTTTGATTGAAAGTCAGCTCGACCGTTGAGCCGACGTCGTCGTTCGGGCAGGTGTAGAAAACCACCGCTTTATATTGCCCGGCGTTTGCGACCTCGATGTCCCATGTGATCTTATCTTCTTTACCGAGCCAGTTCGTGAAGTACGAGCAATTTGGTGCTCTGGCACTTCGTTGAACGTTGCCGTGCGGCACGCCGTCGCGAGCGGGTAGAATTGTCGCCGGAAACTCGGGATAACCGACTGTGAAAGGCCGATCATCCTTTCGTGATTTAGGCAGCACTTCCTGTCTCCATTTGGCAACGGCTTTCCGTAGCCTGGCGGCGACTTTTGGTTTGTCCTTCGAGATGTCATGGTCTTGTCCGGGGTCCGCCTGCATATCGAAAAGCTTACCGGTGTTATCGAGCCGGTAACGCTGCGTGCGGACGCTGACCCGGCCGTTTTGGTGGGAGAATATCATTCGGTTAGGCCAGTCTTCCGCTTGTTTGAAAAGAAGCGGTTTGATGCTGACGCCGTCGAGCGGTTTGGTACTGACAACCGAAATCCCGGCCATGTCGACCAGCGTTGGAAGCAGGTCGATGGCTCCGGCAATTTGTGATATCTTTGTATTCGGTTTAATGTGTCCGGGCCAGCGAATTATGAAGGGGACACGAAGACCACCTTCATCGGTCGAGCCTTTGCGTCCTTTCATACCGCCGTTCCACCGCCAGCTATTTGGCCCGTTGTCGCTGAAATAAATGATGATGGTATTGCCGGCGAGATTTAATTCTTCGAGCTTTCGCAGAACTCGTCCCACGTTCCAATCGATATTCTCGCACATCGCCAGGGCGCAGCGCGTCTTGTCGATCTGTTCTTTCTCCGGGTCGCGGTTCCTCATGCCGAGCGGATGATTCCTGAACTCTTCCCAGAAACGGTCGGGCACCTGCATTGGCGAGTGCGGCGTATTGAACGGCATATAGCAGAAGAACGGCCGGCTTTTGTTTTGCTCGATAAACGCCAGCGCGTGGTCGGTCAGGTCGTCGGTGATGAATCCTTTTCCTCTGACGATTTTGCCGTTATGTTCGAGGATGGGGTCGAAGTAGTTGCCCCAGTGGCCCGAGCAGAAACCGTAATACTCGTCGAATCCGCGGGCGTTCGGATGGTAGGGATATTGCGTGCCGTTGTGCCATTTTCCGAATGCCGCAGTGGCGTAGCCCGCCGACTTAAACGTATCGCCGATTGTTTTTTCGTCGATGTTCAGTCGCTCGGCTCCGGTCGACACACCGCGAACGCCCCCGCGTGGGTGGTATCGCCCCGTGAGAAACTCCGCCCGCGTCGGCGCGCAGACGGCGCAGACGAAGAACCTCTCGAACATGGCTCCTTCCCGTGCCACCGAATCGATATGCGGCGTCTCGATGTTGATGTTTCCGTGGAGCCTCAGGTCGCCCCAGCCCTGGTCATCGCTCAGGATGACTACGATGTTTGGCCGCTTCTTTGTTTGGGCCGCGAGCCGGCGAAATGGAACCATGGCTGCAAGCGTACCGGCGCACGCACCTTTCAAAAAGTTCCGGCGAGTCAGTTGCGAATGCTTCATTGTCTTGTCTCCTCTAAATTCTCAATGAACTTTTGCAAAATTGAAGTTAGGCATACTTTTGGAAAGAAAAAATCTTTTCTTTTGATTTTTTCTTTCTAAAAAGCGTTATAAAAATTGATAAGACAATAGGTTATGCTACAATACCTAATTATTTTCAGAAAATAGAGAAACTGATTTTCTGAAATAATATATGCCTAACTTCAATTTTGCAAAAGTTCAGTTCTCAGATACACGTCTACAATCATCATAATCTCTGGGGCGACTACGTTCAACAGCATTTTCCGCCGATTCGTTTTTGAGAGCCTGCTTGACTTAAGAGCAGCCGGTAGCGACAATGAAGCAAAGGTCGTCTTGTTGGAATTCATTTGAAGGGATTACAAGATGCATAAACTATATTCGATTTTGGTAATTATATTAATTTGCACCGCCGGCTGCACAACAACGTATATGGTACGTGTTAATGGATTTTCTGAAATTGATGAACCGATCAAAGACAAGGCATCGATATATGTGACGGTGGACCCGAATTCTCAGAATCCTATCTTCGATAACCAGATCAAAGCCAAGATTGAGATGCTGTTAAAATCGCACGGTTACGTCCCGGCTCCTGACGTCGAGCAGGCAGACTATCGGCTTGCCTTCCGTGCGGGATTGGATTCACAGAGGGTAACAGGTTACACGTCGCTCCATCGTCCTTTTATGGGTTTTCACAATAGATTTAGGGGAGATTATAATTTTGGCTACACGACTTATGTCCCGTATTCCGAGACAATTTACAACCAATGGCTCATAATGAAGGTCTTTTCCGCCGGCCGCACTGCTGCTTCAGAGGCCGGGCAGGTTGTCTGGATTGGTGAGGCTATGACCGGTACAGGCGATGCCGATCTGCGCCATGTGGTCAACTATCTGCTTGTTGCCGGCTTCGAGTTTTTCGGCGTGGACACAAAGAGGCAAATGACCCTGAAAATAAGCCCGGAAGATCCCAGGATAACTCAGCTTGCCACATTCAGGTAATCCCAAGTTCAGCTTTTATTTTCGAGCCATGCTTCACAAATCAGTCATACCTCTTAAAAGAGATTTTGGTTCGAAGGGGATCCTGGAATAAACACAAGTACAGCTAAAGAACCATTCTTCGCTTATAGTTTTTTTCGATTATGTTTGTCTTTGTGAATTTATATGTTAACTTTGTTTGTAGTGGTTAACATAAGTTAACAAGATGTATTGTTTTTAATTGGCATTAACTGATATCGGACAATCGGTTGTAGATATGCAAAGGTGGCTCGTATGAAGAAAGATCAGTACATTACAATTCCACAATTAGCCAAGATTATGGGCCTGAGCAGAATTGCCGTCTATAAGAAGGTAAAAAAAGGTCAAATCAAGGCTGTACGGATCGGCAGGACTTTTGCCATCGATCAGAAATATGTGCTCAGGATCTTGGGAAAGGACCTCGGCCGGGAAGATAAGAAACAAATTGACGATGCGGTTAAAAAAACAGTGAGAGAGTACGGCCAAACACTGAAACTATTAGGCTCAGAGTAATGAAGGACATAACTGTCAAAGAGGTGGAGTACATTGCTTTTCGACTGGCTAAGGAGATGCTGGCCTTTGATGAACCCATACCGGATTTCTCAAGCCGTTTTCCGAATATCCTGGAAAGTTGTCTGGCTACACCTTTTCAAAGCTTTGCGAAAAAGTCTCTTTATCCGACTCTAATATCCAAGGCGGCGATGCTTTTTTATCTTCTGATTAAAAACCATCCCTTCCAAAATGGCAACAAACGAATCGCGATGACTACACTGCTCGTATTCTTATACAGAAATGGAAAATGGATTCGGGTTGATACTCAGGAACTGTATAACTTCACAGTTTGGGTCGCACAAAGCCCGCGCACCGTCAAAGACGAAACCATCAAAGCCACAGAAAAATTCTTAAAGAGTCATTTCGTAAACCGTTAAATGAAGGTTAATCCTAACCTTGCGAATCATATATACTCGTCGGATATTCTCACTACTTTTTGTAATACTTCATAGCATCCGGGAGCAGATTTTTCAGGTTTTGGATTCGTGTTTCGTCGGCGGGGTGAGTGCTCAGGAACTCCAGCGGCTTTGCCCCTTTCTTTTGTTCGGCCATTCTCTGCCAGAAAACGATGGCCTCTTCGGGATTGTAGCCTGCCATCGCCATGAATATCAGGCCCAGATGGTCCGCCTCGTTTTCATGAGTCCTGCTGTATTTTAACACACCAAGCTTGGAACCGATACCATAAGATTGCATGAACAGGTTCTTCGTCAGTTCGGGTCGGTCTTTCAAAGCAGTCGATAATGCCAGGCCCCCCATTTGCACGAGCAATCCCTGCGTCATTCGTTCGGCGCCGTGCTTGGCGAAGGCGTGGGCGGTTTCGTGGCCCATGACAACTGCCAGGCCGGTCTCGCCCTGCGCTATTGGTAAGATGCCCGTATAGACAACCACCTTTCCGCCGGGCATGCACCAGGCGTTGACATTCGGATCCTCGACCAGATTGAATTCCCATTCGTAGCCTGCCAATCGGTCCAGGATGCCGTTCTGCTCGCAGTATTGTTCGACAGCTATTTGGATTCTGCTGCCGATGCGCTTGACCATTTGGGTTTGTTCGGTATTAGTGCTGAGCTTGTTCTGGGAAAGGAATTCTCCATAGGATTGAAAGCTCATAGAATTCATCGTCGAGTCGGGGACAATATTGAATTGTTTTCTGCCGGTGATTTCGACCTCCGAGCAGCCGGATAGTAATAATAGAATACCGAGCAGGATGGCCAGGTTTGATTTCAGAAAAGCTTTCATAATACTTTCCACTTTCTTGATTAAGGTGCAGTAATGATTTTTCACAAAACGCAGCAATATATATCTAAACAGGTTGTATAATTCTACTACAAGCTTTTTTGGGCTGGTGTTCTATTATTTTTCGTCGATTTCCTTTTTGATTTCGTTAAGCAGGTTTATGGCCTCGATGGGAGTCAGGTTGTTTACGTCGGTTGAGGCGAGTTTTTCCAATACGGACTTGTTTTTCTCCACGAATAGGATGTCCTTGTCGGATTCTTTGGTTTTATGTCGAGAGAGGTGTTCGCCGGTGGCTTCTTTTTGGAAGGTGCTTTCGAGCTCATCCAGGATTTCTTTTGATCTGTCCAGGATCGTTTTCGGTACGCCGGCCAATTTGGCGACGTGGATGCCGTAGCTTTTGTCCGTTCCGCCGGGAAGAATTTTGTGCAGGAAGACGACCTCGTCCATCCATTCACGCACGGCCACGTTGCAGTTCTTGACATTTGCAAGCAGTTCGGACAATTCAGTCAGTTCGTGGTAATGTGTGGCAAAGAATGTTCGGCATTCCAGTTTGTTTGCAATATGTTCGGTAATTGCCCAGGCCAGAGAAAGCCCATCGTAGGTGCTTGTGCCGCGGCCGACTTCGTCGAGAATGACGAGCGATTTATCCGTGGCGTTGTTGATAATGTTTGCCGTCTCGGTCATTTCGACCATGAAGGTCGATTGGCCCCGGACTAACTCGTCCGAAGCGCCGACGCGGGTGAAGATTCTATCGACCAGGCCAATCTCGGCGTCCTTCGCGGGAATGAACGAGCCGGTCTGCGCCATCAGTACCAGCAGGGCGACCTGCCGGATGTAGGTGCTTTTGCCGGACATGTTCGGGCCCGTAATAACGAGGATGTCACCTGCCCCGTCACCGAGTTCGACGTCGTTCGGCACAAACTCTGCGCCGAGCGTTTCAGCTAATACCGGATGCCTGCCTTCGTGAATGATAAGCTCGCCGCCATCGGTCATTTTTGGACGGATGTAATTTCGCCGCCTCGCCAGATATCCCAGTGCCGCCAGGCAGTCGCACTGTGCGACTATCTCAGCGAGCCCCTGGAGCCTGCCGACGTACTGGGCGGATTGACGGCGGAGCTGGTCGAAGAGCTGCTGCTCTAATTCGAGAGCCTTTTCCTCGGCACTCAGGGCCTGGGTCTCATACTCTTTAAGCTCATCGGTAATATATCGCTCGGCGTTTTTGATTGTTTGCTTGCGGACATAATCGGCGGGGACCTTGTCTGCGGCCGAGTGGTTGATTTCGATATAGTAGCCGAAGACCTTGTTAAAGCCTATCTTCAGATTTGCGATGCCGGTTCGCTCGGCTTGCTGCTTCTGGTAGTTTCGCAGCCAGCTCTGGCCGTCCCTTGAGATCAAGCGCAGCCGATCGAGCTCTTCGGAAAAGCCCGCCCTGATGACACCGCCATCGCGAAGGTGCGTGGGCGGTTCCGGTTCGATGGCCGCTTCGAGCAGGTCG
>DQCG01000659.1 GCA_003533825.1 Phycisphaerales bacterium | reverse complement strand
GATTCTCGATTCTCGATACTTGATTCTCGATGTTAGATTCTTGTTTTATGACCGCTGTCAACCGACTTAATGAAATTGGAGATCATCTTGCCGAGGTGGTCATACTCCTCGCACAAATACTCATACTTTGCTTTATCCCTGAATGATTTTGTATCATATAGTGTGTCCAAATGATCTCGCGTTTCGTCGCAAGATGCTATCGAGTACGTAAGGAATTTGATGAACTCCAGCTTGTATCTGCGTCGTCCAAAACCTTCAACCATAGTACTCTTGACTGACTTGCTCGATTTTCTTATTTGGCTTCCTTCCTCATACAGCTCAAACTTAGGCAATTTTAAACTCATCTCGTGAATCTCTACAGCCAGTTTGTGCGCCTTCTTGTAAATGTTCAAGTCTCTGTAACTTTGATAGGCCATAGGTCTTCATTCTTTACAAACATCTGGTATCGAGCATCGAGCATCCAGTATCGAGCATCTCAGCTTTTCTCCCGAACCGATTTTATCATCATAGGTACGACCTCGTTAAGGTCGCCGATGATTTTGTAGTGGGCGACGCCGAAAATCGGTGCATCCGGGTCGTTGTTGATTGCGACGATTTTCTGGCTCTGTGACATACCCGCCTGGTGCTGGATCGCGCCGCTGATTCCGACTGCAATATACAGGCTGGGGCGAACCGTCGTGCCCGTCTGGCCTACCTGGTGGTCGTGGTCGATAAAGCTCAGGTCCACAGCGGCCCTGGTTGCCGCCGGCGCCCCGCCGAGGCAGTTTGCCAGGTCCCAGACGAGTTTGAAGTTGTCCTTGCTGCCCAAGCCCGCGCCTCCGGCGACAATTATTCTTGCAGCCTTCAGGTCCACTTTCTTCTCGCGTTTGTGCTCTTCGAGAATCTCCAGCGGCAGATCGTGCTGAGCGAGTGTCACCTCTTCTTCGACAATCCTGCCTTTTCTCTTCCCATCCGGCTCGGGCATCGGCATGACGCCCTCGCGCACCGTCGCCATCTGGGGCCAGCGGTCGGGATTGATAATCGTTGCGATGATATTTCCGCCGAAGGCAGGCCTTATCTGGAACAACAGATTCTTATGCACCTTCTTGTCCCTGGCGGTTGTGTGGTCGCCGATTTGCAGGTCCGTGCAGTCGGCGGTAAGTCCCGCCCTGGTGGCACTTGCGATCCGCGGCGCCAAGTCCCGCCCGGCAATCGTCGCCCCATAGAGCACAATCTGCGGTGTGTGCTTGTGAATCAGATCGAATATTACTTTCGCGTAGCTGTTCGTCTGGTACGCCCTCAGCAGCGGATGCTCGGCGAGGTAGACCTTGTCGGCCCCGTACTGGATAAGCTTCGTCGCGAGATCCTTGACGCCGTCACCCAAAACCACCGCCGCCAATTTCACGCCCAGCGTATCGGCCAGATGTCGGGCCTTGCTCATCAATTCGACCGGAGTATCTTCCAGCCGACCGTCGTGCTGCTCGGCGAAAACCCAAACTTCACCTTTTCTATTTACTTCTATCATAATTTCGTCGCTCGTATCTCGTGTTTCGAACTGTCATTCCTGCACCTGCTTTCGCAGGTGTAAACTTGTCCCCGCGAAAGCGGGGAGCAGGAATCCATTCTTTTCGCCTGTCTGGATTACGCAATAATTTTATCCGCTATTAATTCATGTATCATATCCGAGACGGCCTTTTCGTCCGGCTCGATTTCTTTGGATTCTTTCGCCGCCAGCACGACGCTCTGGATTCGATGGACTTTGGTCGGCGAGCCGCTCATCCCGCACCAGCTCAGGTCGGCCTCGATTGCGTCCAGATCCCACTGCTTGATCAGCAGGCCCTTCTCGACTAATTTGCCGTACTTATGCTCGGCCAGCTCTTTGATTTCCGATTGAACCGCGTCCGGATTCTCGGCCGTGATTTTCTGCTGGATCTCGATCGGCGTCAGTGCGTTTTTGTACTTCATCATTTTTTTGGCCGCGGCGACTCTCGGCTCGTTCGCATCGCCTGTAACTGTCAGCAGGACCGGCAGGGGGGCTTTGACCTGCTGGAAGCCGTTGCCGATATTCCGCCTGGCCGTGATGGTCTTGCCGTTCAGCTCGGTAAGTTCCTCGACGTAAGTAATCTGCGTTATGCCCAGTTTTTCGGCCAGTTGCGGGCCGACCTGTGCCGTATCGCCGTCGATCGCCTGCCTGCCGCAGAGCACGATATCGTAGTCTAATTTCTTCACTGCGCAACTCAGGATATAGCTGGTTGCCAGTGTATCGCTCGCCGCACATCGCCGGTCGGTCAGTAGGATTGCCTCATCGACCCCGCGGAACAGCGAATCGCGAAGAATATCGCTCGCCGCTGGCAGGCCCATCGTGATAACCGTGATATGCCCGCCGAACTTGTCCTTAATCTGAAGTGCCATTTCGAGGGCGTTGAGGTCCTCCGGATTGAAAATGGCCGGCAGCGCCGAACGTTTCACCGTCCCGTCGTCGTTCATCACATCGCCCGTAATCCTTTTGGTATCAGGCACTTGCTTTATCAATACAACGCAGTTGTAACCCAACTGTTTTCTCCTTATCTGTTTTGTTTTTATCAATAAAATATCTCACCTGAGATACGATTCACGAGATCCGAGATAGGTATTTTAGTGAGATTTGACGGAATGTCAACCCTAAAGGCGGGAAGACCGATGAATTGCCGGGTGAGTCAGCCCGAATTCCGCTCTGTTAGTTTGGCTGATTCCTACAGGTGATGGATTTTATCTTAATGTATTCACCCTTGTGGCCGACTGCAACCGGATCAAGACGAAGGCCTGTAATCGCACCTTTATAGTACGGCGATGAGCTTAAATCAATTTCGTAAGTATGATACTGACCATCGGGACGAATCTCAAAACTGATGCTTCTCTGCTTAGCAAAACCGTGCTGCGAATTTGTTCTCCAGAACAGCCTTGCCCGGGTATCCTGTGTATTGCAGGCCGCGCGGATATAAATCTTGGGAATATCACGGGCCTGCCAGAAGCCGACCGGCCCGATGAGCTGCGGATCGTCCTTGTCGATCGAGATATTCAGCTCGCCCCGGATTGGCCAGCCGGAGTCGGCGGTATTCCGGTATACCCAATGTTGGCGGTCCTTTTCGAAGCAATAGTCCGGCGGTGTTTTCTGCTTCGAATGCTCATAAGCATAACGGCGAATCTCGTCCAGCTTGCCCATGATAAGCATGTATTCGTATTCGTAACCGATATTGTGGTCGAGGATTTCCTGCTGGACAGGTGAGATGTAGCCGGTCGGGCCATCCTTGCTGCCGCCCTTGCCAGGGGTACCGAAGAAACCGCCCGTGAAAGAATACACATCCGGCTTGAAAACGCCGAGACCCCAGTCATCTTCATTGATAAGTGCCGCCCAGTTCTCGGTGGCCGTCCAGTGCTCCCAGGGCGAACCGTCAGCATCCTGAAGGTTTGTCCACGTCTTCGTGAAGCGCGACAGTTTGTCATTCGTAAAGGGCCTGTTTCCCGTGTAGCTGAACAACCTGTACCACGGGCCGTTCGTATATACGGCGGGAAGTTCCTGGCCCCGGCCGGAGTATTGAGTTGTATCCGTTCGGTGATTTTTAATGCGGCTGCGAACTTTTACAACATTTTCTTCGAGCTTTATCCAGCTTTCGAACGTGCATTCGCCCGGTTCGTTGTCCAGCGGCCACTGCATCGGAACGCATTTGACGTAAATAGACTTTCCATCGTTACGATACTCGACTATACGTGAGCGGTTGCCGGCGTAGTCACCCGATTGGATGGGATTCCAGCCGAGGCCGGCCCATGTTTTCGACGGCTGCTTGCCGCCCGGCGTAAAAGGCACCGGCCCGGAATAAAACGACATTTGAATCTGCCGGCCCCAGTCGTGGTTGTTGATAATATTGATCCTGTCACCGGCATTGGCAAGATAAGTAATCGAGCCGCCGAGGTTGAGGTCCACACCCAGCCGGATACTGCCGTTATCCAGATAGCTCATTTTCTCGCCGGGACGCTCAGCAGAACTCTGTCCGCCCAAAACACCAGCCGAGTTTGTTATGGCCGCCAGGGCCAGTAAAACTATGTAGTTATTCTGTTTATTCATAAATGTCACAATCTCCTCAGCTTTCGCGGGATTTATCTTTTGCAATACGAAATACGATGTACGTATTTTAGCCGGATTTGTTTTCGAGTAAAGATAAAAGGCTTGGGCGGAACACGGGATACGTCCTTGCGACTCTATCGCAAGGTGTCCTGCGATAAGGCGATACTTGGGGGACATGAGGGAATTTAATCTATTCGGGAGGGCTTTCAAATTGGTCGAAACGGACACAGAAAATCGGGGGGTTTTCGACCAGATGCGCGGGTGGTGGAAAACGAAAATCGTCGAGTTCAAGCTCAAAATCAGAATTCCGGCCTGGCTGGAAAGGCCGGCATCCCTTTTATGTTGTTTGGGAGATTTGTTTGTCTCCGAGCTGGCTAACTGTGTTAGAGTTGCGATGTCATCAAAAGAGTATATTCAGCAGTTAATATCTGTTATAATGAAATACGTAGTGTGCAGGAGCATCTTCTATGAATCTAAGAAGCAGATTTAGTTTGAAGAACAGAGGGGCGAACGTCATGCGCCGGAGAAAAGGCTTTACATTAATCGAGCTTCTCGTGGTTATTGCAATAATCGCGTTATTGCTGGCGATATTGATGCCGACACTGCATCGCGTCAAGAAGCAGGCAAAAGCAGTTCTCTGCCTGTCAAACCTCAAGCAATGGGGCACAATTTTCGCGATGTATACGGATGACAACAACGGCAATTTCCCCGAACGCAGGAGCGGCAGCAACGCCTACGGGCGATGGATGGACT
>DQCG01000045.1 GCA_003533825.1 Phycisphaerales bacterium | reverse complement strand
AAGTGCGGCTGCCGGTACGGCTCGCCAGCCTAATCTTCTATTTATATTCGCCGACCAGTTAGGCTATCAGCGATGCGGGTACGCCGGCGACAGGAAAGCTCGAACGCCTAATATCGACAAACTGGCCTCGCAAGCGGTTGACTTCCAAAACGCGGTTTCCAATATGCCGGTTTGTTCGGCATACCGGGCGTCCCTGTTCACCGGCAAATACACAACTTCAACCGGTATGGTAATCAACGAGCTTCGAATGCGAACAGACCACGAAACTTTCGGCAAGGTACTGACCCGAAGCAGCTACCGGACGGCTTACATCGGCAAATGGCATTTGTATGCGAACCAGTTGGGGCACCATTACGAATCTAAAAACAGCTTCGTGCCGCCGGGGCCTCACAGGCTGGGTTTTGACGGTTACTGGGCGGCGTATAACTTTCATCATAACTATTACAGCGCCTATTATCACACCGACACTCCTGAAAAAATATTCTACGGCGACAATGTTTACGAACCGGACGCACAAACGGATATGATGATAGAATTCATCAGGAAGGCATCGAAATCGAGCAAACCCTTCGGGGCGTTTTTATCTTACGGCACTCCACATGATCCATGGGTGAAGGATAATGTACCGGACAAATATGTCGAGATGTTTAGGGATGTATCGCTGCCAAATCCACCGAATTACAAGGATACGAACGACAAATATGCCGACAACTGGGGCCGGTTAAGACCTCAACAGCGCAAGATGCTTCAAACATGGCGCCGGCTTTACTATGCGATGACGGCCAACCTGGATTGGAATATCGGCCGGTTGCTTAACGCTCTCGAGCAGGCCGGGCTCAGAGACAATACTATCGTTGTATTCACTTCGGATCACGGCGAAATGTTCGGCGCTCATGGACGACGCGCGAAGAACATATTTTATGAGGAGGCCGCCCGCATCCCGTTTTTGATTCGATGGCCGAAAAACATTCGGGCCGGAACTGTCTCGGATGCGTGTATCTCGACCGTAGATTTTATGCCGACCATTCTGTCGCTGATGGGCTTGCAGGTGCCGAAAAGCGTTGAAGGAATGGACCTCAGTTATTGCGCGCTCGGCAGCGGGGGATCTGAGCCACAGGCCGCCTTACTGCAGAATACGGGAGCCTGCGCCGCCTGGGAGGATGGGCATGAGTGGCGAGCCCTTCGAGATAAACAATATACGTATGCCGTCTATCGTGTAGATAAATCCGAGCTTCTGTTCGACAATAAAAACGACCCGTACCAGATGAAAAATCTGGCCGGTAATGCACAATATAAAGGAACGCTTGAGCGGTTCCGGCAGATACTGGCCCGCAAGATGAAATCTCTTAATGATACTTTCGAAAAATGTACCTGGTACAGGGATAACTGGACAGATGGTAACCGAAATATTATCCGGGCGGCCAAAGACTAATTGTATTCTGCAATTTATAAGAGATACGCATGCTCAACAAAAACTATTCAAGACGCAAATTTATCAGGAATCTCGGATTAGGCGCGGTTGCTTTGAATTTGCCGCGTTTGCCTCTTTTTGCATCCGAATCTACACGCAGGCCGAATATCATTTTCATCCTTGCCGACGATCTGGGCTGGGCCGAGCTGGGCTGCTACAGCAACACTTTTAACGAGACTCCTAATCTCGACAGACTTGGAAAGCAGGGGATGCGTTTTACCGATGCGTACGCCGCCGCTCCGGTTTGCTCTCCTTATCGTGCCGCCTTGATGACGGGGCAATACCCGGCGAGAGTGGGTATCACCGATTATCTCCGGCCCAACGATAAGAATCACCTTTCGACACAGCATGTTACGTTAGCCGAGGTTTTGAAGAATGCCGGCTACACGACCGGCATAATCGGCAAGTGGCACCTGACCGGCTATGCCAACCACGGGGCAGAGGAGTTCCCGCCGGCCATGCACGGTTTCGATGAGACAATCGTCTCGGAGAATCGTGGAATAGGGGGCGGCCGCTACTTCCATCCTTATCACTTCAACCGCGAGATTCAAAAACGCCTGCCCGGCAAAGAATACCTTGTCGACCGGTGCAATATGGAAGCTGTCGAGTTTATCGAACGGCACAAAGACGGGCCGTTCTTTCTCTATTTGAGCCACTACGCGGTCCATACGAGGCTTAACGGCAAGCCGGAACTCGTCGCGAAATTCGAGAAGAAGCCTGGTGCCGGTAAAGGGCCCAAGGCCCGCCGGAACAATCCGCACCTGGCCGCACAGCTAAAGAGTATCGACGAAGGTGTTGGTATGATCGTCAAGAAGCTCGATGAGTTGGATCTGAGAGACGAGACGGTTCTGGTATTCTCCGGTGACAACGGTGGGGAAGACCGTGTGACAAGCAATGCGCCGCTGCGAGCGGGCAAATCGACGCTTTACGAGGGCGGCATTCGAATCCCATTGATCGTGCGATACCCAAAAATCGTGCCGGCCGGTACTGTCTGCAAGACGCCTACGAGTAACATCGATCTTTATCCTACGCTATGTCAATTTGCTTCAGTCCGGCCTGATTCGAAACAACATATTGACGGTGTTTCTCTTTTTCCCGTTCTGAAGAATCCCAGGGCCCAGCTAAAACGTGGCACTTTATATTGGCATTACCCGCTGTCAAAACCGCACTTCCTGGGCGGGCATTCTTCCGGGGCAGTTCGGAAGGGCGACTGGAAGTTTGTCGAGTATTTTGATGCCGACCGGAAGGAGCTCTACAATCTCGCGGATGACATAAGCGAGAAAAACAATCTCGCGGGCAAGAATCCTGAAAAGGTCACCGAGCTTCGGGGGCTTCTTAAAGCATGGCGCAAAGACGTCGGTGCAAAGATACCAAGCGGGCAATCGGGCTGATCTTCATCTCAGCATTTCTGGCCGGTTATCTCAAGCACAGTCTGCCACAAATGGCCTTCGGGATCGACTTTTTTCCTTCTCAAAACCGTCAGTGACGTGGGAATATTGACGAAGTATTGATTCCAATATCCGACGACCATGTTTGTTCGGCCCGACATGCCTGCGTGTACGGCGTTTTGCCCGAGCATGACGCAGAAAGCCGAATCGTTGGAATCGGCGGGCAGGCTGCGAATAATATAACTGGGGTCGATGTATTTCAATGAAAGTGGCTTTTTCTTCCGCTTGAAATATTCGGCGATCTTTCCTTTCAATATCAGACCGATATCCTGCCGCAGAATATTGCCTGATGCATCCTTTACTGGATCGCCGTTTCTCCCGGTCAGGTGGCCGCCCGCACCTTCAGCGACAACAACGACTGCGTGGTGTCTTTTATCCAGCCTTTTCTCCAGCGCATTTAGGAATTCCTCCAGGGCGAACGGGACCTCCGGTATGAAGCAGAAATTCACGTCGCTGTTAGCTAATGTGGCATAGGCGGCGATAAAACCGGAATCGCGGCCCATCAGCTTGACCAATCCTACGCCGTTCCAGGCACCTCTGGCTTCTTCGTGGGCTCCGCAAAGCACCGTTAGCGCCGCTTCGACGGCGGTCGAGAAGCCGAAAGACTGCTCTATGCCGGAAATGTCGTTATCGATTGTCTTGGGAACGCCGATTACCGAAATGTTCAAGCCCCTCTTCTTTATTGCTTCGGCCAGATCTCGCGAGCCTCGCAGCGTACCATCCCCGCCGATAGTAAATAACACGCCGATCCCCATGCGCTGAAGATTATCCACCATTTCATCCACATCCTGCGGGCCGCGGGACGACGACAGTATGTCGCCACCCCTGAGATGAATATCATTCACACGTTCCGTAGTTAGCAGCAGGGGCGGCTGCGGCGGTTTGGAGGTCAGGCCGGCGTACCCGTATCGGAAACCATAAACATTTTTTACGCCATACTGCCAGATAAGACTCAGTGTGATAGTCCGCACGACGTCGTTGAGGCCGGGACACAATCCGCCGCAAGTCACGATACCGCAGTTTAGTCCGGCCGGATCGAAGAAAATCTTCCGACGGGGACCGGCCCTCTCGAACGTCGGAAGCTCTTTTCCCGAATCCTTAGAGCCTCTCAGATCATGAGAATGTGAGAAGATAAAAATCTTCTCATCGTCATCGACAAAATGCCGTTTTTTTTGTACCAGAGGAGAATCGATCGTCGGCGATCCAATTTTCTCGATGTTCAAATCAGGTAATTCATCCGGTCTTAAACACGAAGCATCCATATAATATCCTCTATTATTTTTCGAATTATCCCCTATGACATGCCGCCTTGTCAAAGAGTTTCTGCGAACATGTTCGGATAAGTCATACGGAAAAGAAATATCTGGACTCTACATTTTATCCGGACTATAATCGTTTTGTATATCAATAGCAGATCCCAGAAGCGAAGCATCCAGCTTAAGTTAGCTACTTACGGGTACAAGAAAGTAAACGGATAAGACAATCTCGTCGAAGTAATCCGCGGGAAGCCTTTATGAATAGTATGCTGCGAATATCTTCGGTTTGGTTTTGCGTGCTTGCATTAGCCGGTCGAGCGCTGCCTTCGGCAGACCCGGCCGCACTTTTCAAGGATGTTCAGCTTGCCACAGCAACGGTCGTTTCCTACGACGGCGACAAAAACAGCTTGAATAAAGGGGCCGGATTTTTTATCAATGAGCAGGGCCATCTCATCACAAATTACGACATCTTAAAAGGAGCACACAGCGCCGAGGTCGTAACTTACGATGGTAATGAGTATTCAATAAAGCTGGTGCTGGCGGAAAGTGCGGAGAGCGGCCTCGTGAAGGTATCGGTTGATATCCCTAAGGATGCCGTTAAATCCGTAATTCTTGCCGGAGCAGTGCCGAAAGTAACCGAACGAGTAATCGCAGTCGACAGCTCGGCAAAGACCGAGCAAGACCTCAGCGGCGGTATTATTATCGCCGTTCGAGATATACCCTCCGCGGGAAAGATATGTCAAATATCCGCACCGGTTCCGACAGGTGCAATCGGCGGCCCTGTCCTCAACATCAGAGCCGAAGTAGTCGGCGTTGCCGTCACGCGGAAGATAGAAGGGCAGACTGTAAATTTTGCTGTTCCCGTAGAACCGTTTCTGTCTACCGGCACGGCAGCAACCGGCAAGATTTTGAGCCAGTGGTCTTCCGACGTATCTAAAAAGGAAACATCAGCGGGACGGCGTTCATATCATGATGGTATCGGATTTGTCTGGGCCGGCAAGAACAAAAAGGCGATCGATTGCTTCAAGAAAGTCGTCGAGGTCGATCAAAAATCTGCAGGGGCGTGGTTTTATATGGGCTACTGTTATGCCGAACTTGGCAGTCATCTTGAGGCATTGGAGGCCTATGAATCTGCTATCGGCATAAAACCTGACGATGCCCAGACTCACTATTATCTCGGTGCCGCTTATAACTATCTCGGGCGCCATATAGAGGCCATCGGAGCCTGCAAAAAGGCTTTAAGTATCGCGCCAAAGCTGGCAAAGGCTTATTCTGTCCTGGGACTGTCCTATGCCAAACTTACCCGATACAAAGAAGCAATAGAAGCCTTCAATCAGGCCATCCAGGCCAGGCCTGATTATGCGGAGGCTCACTACGATTTGGGTGTGCTCTATGGCGAACTTGGCCGGCATCAGGAAGCTATGGAATCCTTTATACAGGCCATCCGGTTCGATCCTGATTTTGTGGATGCCCACTACAATCTGGGCGTTGCTTGCAGCGAGCTGGGCCGCCGGGAAGATGCGATAGAAGCCTTCCGGCAAGCTCTTCGGATCAATCCCGATCTAATAGCGGCTCACTACAGACTTCGAACAGAATATTCCGCGCTTGGCCTGTATGACGAGGTAATCGAGTCTTGCAGGCAGGCCATCCACATCGAGCCCGATGAACCGACAGTGTACTTTGACCTGGGCGTCGCCTGCGATAATCTCGGCCGCTATGAAGAGGCGGCGGAGGCTTACGAGCAGGCAGTCCGTCACAAGCCGGATTATCTTGAGGCTTACTATAACATTGGTTTGACCTATGGGGAGCTTGGACGTCATGAAGATGCAACCGAAGCCTTCAGGGAAGCTATCCTTATCGATCCCGAATACCCAAATGCTTATTCCGGCTTAGGACTCACCTATTGCGAGCTTGGCCGCTATAAGGAGGCGATCGAGGTCTGTGAATTTGCGCTCCAAATACAACCCGACCATGCGATGGCCTACCTGGGTTTGGGGATTGCCTACGGGGGGCTCGACCGGCATGATCAGGCTATCGAAGCCTTCAGAGAAGCGGTCGGGGTAAAACCTGATTTTGCCGAGGCATATCTGAATTTGGGAATGACCTATGGCGGGCTAGGCCGCTACCAGGAGGCAATCGAGGCTTGCAGGCAGGCGATTGAAAAACAACCCGATTATGCGATGGCTTATTTCGGGTTGGGGATGGCCTGCAACGAACTCGCTCTTTATGAAGAGGCGTTAGAAGCCTTCAAAAAGGTCGCCGCCTTGGAGCCGGATTATTCCGATGCTTATATCAACATTGGATTAACCTACGGCGAGCTGGGCCGCTACTCCGAAGCGATCGAAGCCTTCAAGAAGGCGGTTTCTCTAACACCCAAAGATGCAAACGCTCACTTCGGATTGGGATTATCTTACCTGTCGATAGGGGACAGGGGCTTAGCCCTTGATGAATACAAGATTTTAAAAATCCTGGATGCCGATATGGCCGACGAGCTTTTCGACCGCATCTATAGATAAAGACATCAAGATACCCGCAACAGGGTGATATGTCCTGAATGAGAGAACTAAACCTTAAAGCAAGCCGATTCCTGCATCGCGCCGTTGTTTAATTCAGTTGCTCCATTGAGGTGCCCAACTGCTCCAGGATATTTTTGAGTTTTTCCTTGGGTTTTTCTATTTGCTCTTTAGTTTCTGGAGGCATATCTTCAAAATTGTCTATCACATAGGGCGTAATAAAAACGAGCATTTCGTTGTTGGTTGTTTGACTTTCTTCATGGCTGAAGAGACCTCCCAGCAATGGTATATCACTTAATCCCGGAACTCCACGCTTGATAAGACTTTCTTCCTGGAAGAGGATGCCGCCAAGCATAAGCGTCTGGCCGTCACCTACAATCATGTTGGTCTTCGTCTCCATCTCGGTTCTGACAGGTTGGGCGTTTTGCTCTTCGCCTTTGAGCTGGGAAATTATAATGTTTATAATCATGTCCACGTCTTTCTTGGGCGTAATGCTCGGCCGGACAGCCAGAGTCATACCGACTCTTTGAAATTCGAAATCCTGTACGTTACCCGCTGTTGCCGAACTCGTCGCGCTCGTGAAGAACGCAACTTTTTCGCCCTTGAAGAAGCTTGCTTCCTCGTTGTCTTGGGTCCACAAAGTTTGTTGATTGAGAACCTTTGCATTCAATTTCTTGTCGAGGAAGTCAATCAGCACGCTAATATCTGCTGAAAATGTATTCTCGATCTGGGTTCCCGAGACTCCTTCTGCTCCAAATATGAGTGACCCATGTCTGTCGAATTGGCTTAGCGCATTGACAGCCATTATTGAGTTTTCATCCAGAGTGCCAAACGCAGATGGGTCCGAGGCCAGTTGTACTCCCAACGAAGAGAGATTTTTGTGGTCAACTTCCACAATTATCGCTTTTATCATGACCTGTTTGCCGGGCACATCAAGCTGTTCGATCAGCTTTTCTATCTGCGGCATAAACTCCGGAGGAGATAGAACAAGGATTTTTTTTGTGCGAGGCTCGGGAACGAAGCGAATCCTGCCTATGACATTGCTTATCGGCATTTCCTCATCGACGGTGCGTCGAGCGCCGGAGCCGGACCACCATGGCGTGTATTGGTCCTGACTCGTGTTCTCGGCAGAGGTGGCCTGCGTTTCGTCCATCGAGTACTCGCTCAGTCCTACGGCACTGCGACGGAGGCTCGCGGACGTACCGGCCTCGGCAAACATGGCATTGAGGATTTCACAGAGCTCTTCCGGATCCGAGTACTTGAGCTCTATAACTTTCGGTATCTCGGCCATTTCTTCCTTATCAAGCTCCTTCACTAAATCCTCAATAACATCATAAGCCTCGGGAATCTTGCTAATCACAATAATCTTCTTGGTGCCGGGAACTTCTTCAAAAGTCAACTGCCCGTAGAGCGCCCCGACAATCTTCTGCTGGTCCACCAACTGGCTGCTGAACATACCCCGAAATATATTCATGCCGCGGCCGCTACTACCGCTGCTGCTGTCGCTAAAGAGTGACGTAAGAAGATCGGCCATCTGGACGGGGTCACAGTTCCGCAGCTCGATGATTCTCGGTTTAACCGAATCGACATCCAGAGGAACGTCCCATTCGTCGATTCGTTTTCTGATTTCTACCATATTCTCCGGTGAGGCGATCACTGTGATCTCCTTAAGCGTAGTATATGAGACGACTTTCACCATTTCGGAAGATTGTGACGAACTTCCCCGTCCCCGGGAATAAGGATTATATCCACCGAAAAAGCTTCTGCTGCTGCCGGTCATTCCCTGCTGATAAAGCTCGTCCAGCTTCTCTTTGACCATGTCGGGATCGGCATGTTTGAGCTTAATATGCGCCGTCTCGAACTGGCCCGGAGGAACGTCTATTTCCGCAATCATCTTCTTGACAATCTCCCGCAGATCCTTACGACCGAAAACGATTACCTGCTTTGTCTGAGTCAACGGCTGAACGAGAATGCTCGGCAGAAATTCCGTCCCCGGCAAATCCCGGAACCCGTCCCCGACGCTGTCCTCCACCTCTCGGGGATCGGCGTATCTGAGCTGAACGACTTCGTACTCCGATCCGACCGGTTCTTCCATGTCAAGTTTATTCACCCACTCCCTGATTTGCTTCAAATCTTCCGCCGATGCCTTTGCAATGATCCATTTACGCCTGGGCTCGGGGATAAGAACTATCGGTCCGCGCGTCGTCCCAACTACAACAGATGTTGCCGAACCATCTTTCGAATCGGTTTTCCTGGCAGTGCTTAAGGGCTTTTTGGATGAACTGCCTTGTGAAGATCTTGAAGACGAACCCTGACGGATACGACTTTGATACATGTTGTATCTTGTTGTGCTGATGCCCTGGGTTTCTCCCAGCAGGATGTTCAACATTTGAACAATCTCCGAAGGGTCGCCATAACGAACTTCAACAATGTCAGTGACGGTCTGCTCGGAACCGGGCACATCAAACTGCTGGATAATCCGTTCAAGACGCATAAGGTTTGCGACCGTATCAATCACCATCAGAGTGCCGCTGGTCTCGTCAACACTCACGTAGCCGCTCTGGTCGACTAATGGCTGAATAATCGTGCCCATTTCGGAGGCACTGTAACTTGTCAGCTCAAAAAATTTCTGAACAACCTGGTCTTTATTTTCAATCATAGCAAGAGGATCGCCGGCGGCGATTATGGGAACCCGGCCGAGCTTTGCATCCGTCATTGGTTTGAGAAAGATAGTCCCGTCGCTTTCTTCCACAATATAGCCTTTCAGACGCAGCGCGGAGTATATCACACGAAGGGCTTCACTCCTCGGCAGCTTCTCGGGCGCATATATGGTGACTTTCTGCTCCAGCGCCTCGTCTGTCGGGATGATTACTTTGCCGGTCCATTGAGCAAGCTTCTCGATGATGCTTTTCATCTCCACGCTTTTGAGGTTAACGAATTCCATTGGCCCGTTTGGCTCGGCGGGCCTGTTCGGCTCAGTCACGGCAACAATTCTTTCGGGTTCGCCTTCGTCGATCGGCCTGTCAGGTTCATTGACGTCGAAGGACACCATTGGCTTGTTTGCGACGCCCGGTATATTTGGCTCGGAAGCTACTTCGGTTTCCTCCAGCTTTTCCGCCTGTTCGGGCAAGGGCGGGTAAAAACCAACCCTCCAGATAATAAGAATCGCTGCAAGACCGACTACAATCGACATCATTGATTTTGACCGTTCCATTATGTTCACCTCAATCTAAATCCAATTATTTTATCACTGTCCTTCGTCAGGCCTGGCAGAAGGGCGTCGCCTGCCACTTTCTCCGCCACCGAAGCTCCGGCCCCCACCGGATCTGCCGCCGAATCCTCTGGAGGGTAGGCCATATTTTTCAAATATCTTGGCTCTCGCCTCTTCTCTTTCCTGATC
>DQCG01000458.1:2398-3445 GCA_003533825.1 Phycisphaerales bacterium | reverse complement strand
GTTTATTGTTAAAAATCCACAGACGGAGGGGGAATATCGCGTTGCGATTCGCGGGTTTGGGCTCGGAGACAATTACTGCTCGTGTCCGGATTTTGCGGTCAATACTCTCGGTACTTGTAAACATATCGAATATACGCTCGCAAAATTACAGCGAAAACGAGGGGGCAAAAAAGCGATGGCGGATGGCTTCCATCCCCCCTACTCTGAAATCTATTTACGATACGGTGCAAAACGGGAAGTGCTTTTCAAACCCGGAACTGAATGTCCGCAATCTCTGCTGGAACTTGCTTTGCGTTACATTGATAACTATGGGATTCTAAAACCACGATCATACCAGGAATTTGATACGTTTATAAGGAAAGCCGGAGCGTTTGAGCATGACTTGCGCTGCTACGAGGATACGATAAAGTTTATTGCCCAGGTCAGAGATCAAATTAACCTGAAGAAACGAATTGATAAAGCCTTTCCAAGTGACATTAACAGTACGGCGTTCAGGAAGCTGTTGAAAGTTCCGTTATACTCTTATCAGCGCAAGGGGGCTTTGTTTGCTGCAAAAGCGGGACGGAGCCTGATCGCCGACGACATGGGTCTCGGCAAGACGATACAGGCCATCGCGGCGGTGGAAATTCTGGCCAGGACTGTCGGCATTGAGCGTGTACTAATTGTCTCACCAACTTCACTTAAACATCAATGGAAACAGGAAATTGAAAAATTCTGCAACCGTTCGGTCAAAGTTGTCGAAGGCCCCATCGCAAAACGCGCGGCACTGTACGCTTCCGACTCGTTTTATAAAATCACGAACTATGAAGTGATCCACCGTGACATTGAGCTCATCCGCAACTGGGGGCCGGAAATGGTTGTTCTCGATGAAGCTCAGCGAATAAAGAACTGGAAGACCCGAAGAGCCCGAAGCGTAAAGAAACTCGATTCCAGGTATGCTATTGTGCTTACCGGAACGCCATTGGAAAACCGACTGGAAGAACTGCACTCTATCGTTGAATTTGTTGACCGTTTCCACCTGGGCCCTCTGTTCCGCTTTCTCGACGA
>DQCG01000458.1:0-2393 GCA_003533825.1 Phycisphaerales bacterium | reverse complement strand
GGCAAGGTGATAGGATATCATAACCTCTCGAAAATCGCCAAATCACTGGAGCACATCCTCGTTCGACGAACCAAGAAGGAAGTCTTGAAGGAGCTCCCGGAACGTCTGGACAAGAATTATTTCGTTCCCATGACGAAAGAGCAAATGAAACATCACGAAGAGAACCGTGAAACGGTCGCACGTATCGTTGCCAAGTGGCGACGGCTAGGCTTCTTGTCCGAGACCGAACAGAGAATTCTGATGATCGCTCTGCAGAATATGCGGATGAGTTGCAACAGTACGTATCTTCTCGATAAGAAGACCGATTACGGCGTTAAAGCGGACGAGCTCGTGTCAGTGCTTGAAGAAACCTTCGAGCGGCCGGACACGAAGGTGGTGGTCTTTAGCCAATGGGTGGGAACGCATGAACTGCTTGTGAATCGTCTTGAGTCATCCAAGCGTGACTATGTATTGTTTCACGGTGGAATTCCCGGCAGAAAAAGAAGAGACCTGATAAAGCAATTCAAAAATGATCCAGAATGTCGGGTCTTTCTCTCTACCGATGCCGGTGGAGTCGGCCTGAACCTCCAGAACGCTTCTACCGTGATTAATATGGATTTACCCTGGAATCCGGCGGTGCTCGAACAGCGTATTGGACGGATCCATCGCCTTGGTCAGCACAGGCCGGTGAGAGTAGTAAACTTCGTTGCTCAGGGAACAATCGAGCATGGAATGCTTTCGCTTTTGTCGTTTAAGCAATCCCTGTTTTCGGGTGTTCTCGATAAAGGAAAAGATGAAGTTTTTCTCGGCGGAACAAGACTCAAACGATTCATGGACTCCATTGACAAGGCTACCAGTGCTATACCCGAACCAATGCCCCAGCAGGCTAAAGTCGGAGGAGATGGAGATAGCATCGAAGAAGAGGCCTCAATCACAGCGGAAAAGCGGAAAGCTGCAGAGTCGGAACCAGAGCAGGCATGGAACGATATAATCTCGGCAGGCTTAACATTCTTTGACAAGCTTGGCCAAACACTGCTTAAGGGAGAAGGCCAGCCAGGCAAGTCAAGCACAAAAACGCTTCCCGGATTAGAAATTGAAACTGATAAAGCCACGGGGCAACGCCATTTGAAAGTAGCGATACCAAAAAAGGAAACGATTCAGGGCATAGTTAATCTGCTTAATGAATTCTCAAAAAAACTATAAAGCGATGTTTAGAATGTTAGACTGACCTTTCAATGTCAATACCTACCTTAATCACATTTATCGCTTATTTTATAACCCTGCTGGGTATTGGCTTTTGCTTTTATCGAAGATCGGCCGGCATCGAAGATTATCTGCTGGGAGGCAGGGGTATGGGCTCATGGGTCACGGCACTCTCGGCCCAGGCCAGTGACATGAGCGGCTGGCTTTTAATGGGCCTGCCCGGAGCCATTTATCTTGCAGGAATGGGACAGATATGGATTGCCGTCGGTCTGTTTATCGGCACGGTTTTGAACTGGATGCTGGTCTCGGCCAGGCTGAGAATTTATACGCAGAAAACCAACGCGATTACACTGCCCTGCTTTTTCGAGGCTCGCTTTAGAGATCCGACCGGCCTGTTAAGAATCGTCTCGGCGATAATCATCCTGATATTCTTCGCCATATACGCATCTTCGGGACTTGTAGCAGCGGGCAAATTGTTCGAATCGACTTTTAGCGTCAATTATCATACTGCGGTCATTATCGGGGGGCTTATTATTGTTGCATATACGTTCCTGGGCGGCTTCTTGGCGGTCTGCTGGACGGACCTGCTGCAGGGTGCTTTAATGGTCCTGGCGATCGTGGTAGTGCCGATTTTGACGTACCATCGTGCCGGCGGAATTGACGCGATAAGCAAAGCAATGGAACTCAAGAATATCTCACCCGGTTTGCTGCCGGAGGCAGGTACATTGCCCCTGGCTCTTTGTATGATTGTCTCCAGCATGGCTTGGGGACTGGGCTATTTCGGCCAGCCGCACATCCTGGTACGGTTCATGAGTATCAAATCGGTGGACAAACTCGGAAAATCGATGACCATCGCAATCATCTGGGTCCTGCTCTCGCTAAGCGGGGCGGTCTTCGTCGGCTTTATCGGCATTGCCATATATGATAATCTGAGCGGCGGAGAACAGGAGAAGGTTTTTATCTACATGATACACGATTTGTTCAATCCGTGGTTCGGCGGAATCCTTCTGGCGGCAATCTTCTCGGCGATTATGTCAACGATAGATTCACAATTGCTGGTCTCGTCCTCGGCGCTGTCCGAGGATTTTACTGCAAAGCGATAAAGAAAAAGGCCTCCGAGAAAGAGATTGTTCTGGTCGGGAGAATATGCGTCATTATTATCTCCATCGTCGCATTGTTTCTGGCGCTGGATCGTGACAATACGATCCTCG
>DQCG01000222.1 GCA_003533825.1 Phycisphaerales bacterium | reverse complement strand
TTCCAGCGACGACCCGGCACCGGCGAAACCAGCATCGACGAAACGACCGGCGGAATAACCGCGCCATACTGGGTGAAAATCGAGCGTGACCTTGCCGGCAATTTCACTGCGTATAGTTCGGCCAACGGTTCTGCGTGGCAGAAACAGGGTTTGACGGAGCCTATCCAGATGGGTGCAAATGTCTATATAGGTTTGGCAGTGACCGCTCACAACGCGTCAGCTATATGCGAAGCCGTATTTACAAACGTCACGACTACCGGGACGGTTAGCTCGCAGTGGATGAACCAGGACATCGGCATAACAAGCAATGCTGCCGAGCCGCTTTATGTGGCTGTCTCCAATGCCGCCGGAACGCCTGCCGTAGTGGTCCATGACAATCCGGCCGCGGCACAGATCGATACCTGGACCGAGTGGGTCATCCCGTTGCAGACTTTTGCCGATCAGGGTATTGCTCTGACTAACATTGACAGGATAGCAATCGGCCTGGGCACTCAGGGTAACATGACGATCCCCGGCGGTTCGGGTAAAATGTTCTTTGATGACATCCGTCTGTATCAGCAGAGAAGTGCCCCATAGAGCCAAATGCTGCTTTGCCTGTAATGACATTAAGGTGTACGGAGAGTTGCCTTTGAGACAAAATCAGAGCAGTGAGCTTTTGCCTGTTGGATTTTCCTTAACAGAGTGTAGATTGAGCTGGCATCAATGAGATAACCGGTACGGACGGTTTCCGGCCGTCATAGACAAAGGAGAAAAAATGATTTCGAAAACATGTATGACATTCGCAGCGTTAACAGCTTTGGTTCTGGTCCCACTGTTTTCTTTGACTGCTGAGGCACAGACATATTTCTCCGATGACTTCGAGAATCCTGCGGAGTCTGAGGGCAAATGGGAAGTGATCACGGGGGATTGGCAGGTTGCCGATGGTGTATACCACCAACTCGGCACGTCGAGCCCTTGGCAGGCATCTATGATTGCAGCGGATAAATGGAACGATCAGTGGGAAGAATACACTATCGAATTCATGGTAAAGCCGCTTACCGAAGGAGATGCTCCTGTTAATGTGCTCTTCAGAGTCCAGGATCCGGTACCGCAGGCCTGGGCAGACCGCAATGGGCCGAATACCCACATGTATCGATGGATCGTAAACGGCTGGACGAATACGGAATCCAGACCCTATATGTATAACGCCGGTACATCTGTGATGCTGGCTCAAACAAATAACTCATTGGTAGTGGGAAACTGGCATCACATTAAGCTGGTGGTTACCAAAACAAGCCTGACCGGGTATGTGGATGATGTTGAAATGTTTGATCTTGAGCATGCCGAATGGACTGATGGCAGGGTCGGAATTCATGCTTACAGCGGTATGATGGACTTCGACGATTTTATCGTATATGGACCTGGCCCGGAGGCGACGAGCCCAAATCCACCTGATGGGGCGATCCACCCGGATACATGGGTGAACCTTGAGTGGTCGCCGGGAGCTTATGCAGTCTCTCACGATATGTATTTGGGTGACAATTTCGACGGCGTAGAAGAAGCAACGCGAGATTCAGACCTGTTCCGGGGCAACCAGACCGAAACGTTTATCATTGCCGGCTTCTTTGGATATCCGTATCCGGATGGTCTTGTTCCCGGCACAACATACTACTGGCGGATAGATGAAGTCAATGATGTCGAGCCGAACAGTCCATGGAAAGGTGATGTCTGGAGCTTTTCGATACCTCCAAAGACTGCGTATTATCCCGACCCGGCCGACGGGGCCGAATTAGTCGACCTGAACGCCCAGCTTAAATGGACCACGGGTTTCGGAGCAAAATTGCACTATGTGGTCTTCGGCGAGGATTTCGATGAGGTCAGCAATGCTGAGATGGGCGTTCCAAGCGGTATAGCGAGCTACGATCCGGGTCCGCTTGTGCTGGCCAAGACTTATTACTGGCGCATCGACGAGTTCGATGGAACCGATACGTACAAAGGCGACGTCTGGAGTTTCACCACTGAGGGCGCCGTCAGCAGGCCGAATCCGGCTAATGGTGCCGCGGATGTAAGTCCGACGCAAATCCTTACATGGGACGCCGGAGTGGTTGCCGCTTCGCACGAGGTGTATTTCGGAGCGGACGCCGACGCTGTAAAGAATGCAACGAAAAGCTCGCCGGAGTATAAGGGGGCCAGGGCGCTCGGTGAAGAGAGCTACGATCCCGGCATACTCTCATTGACTACGGCTTACTACTGGCGTATCGATGAGGTAAACGGCGTCAATCCTGACAGTCCATGGAAAGGCAATGTCTGGAGCTTTACTACCGGCGATTTCTTTGTTATCGACGACTTCGAGGATTACAATGCCGGCGATAACCGGATATGGTACTCCTGGCACGATGGTCTTGGCGCCGGTGCTCTGGGCACTGCTGGCTATATTCCCGGTAACGGAACAGGCTCGGCTGTAGGCGATGAATTGACTCTTTCTTATACGGAAGAGACTATCGTATACGGCGGCAATCAATCCATGCCGGTTGCATACGACAACAATAAGCAGGGCTATGCTTTCTATTCGGAAGTGGAGCATACTTTGACAGGCCAGCGCGACTGGGCGGAGGAAGGAGTCACGGAATTATCGTTGTGGTTCTACGGCGATCCGGCTAATAATCCTGAATTAATGTATGTGGCCGTATCCAATGTTGCCGGGACGCCTGTTGTAGTTGTTCATGATAATCCGGCCGCGGCACAGATTAACAGGTGGACCGAATGGGTGATTCCATTGTCGGTTTTTGCCGATCAGGGTATAAACCTGACCAACGTCGATAAAATATCAATCGGCTTTGGAACTCGGGGCAATATGACCGTCCCAGGCGGCCACGGCAAGATGTTCTTTGATGATATCCGGCTTTATCAGCCGAGAACTGCTCCTTAGCACAAGTAGCAGCTTTTATATGAATTGACATAAGAATTTGTATCGGTCAGGGGTCTATACCGTTCAGTTCGGTATAGGCCCCGGCTGTTTTATATCTTACCTTGCTGTCGGGGTAGCTGGAAAAAACGCTTGCATTGGACGCCGGTATAAGTCAGACTTAATGTGTTTGATTACGCAGGGAAGCTTTGATTATGGACGACAAGAATTTTTTCTTTGCCGGAGGAGGGACCGGGGGGCATATCTATCCAGCCGTCGCCGTGGCCCAGCAAATTGTCGAAATCGAACCGGAAGCGAAGATACATTTTTTCTGCAGCACACGCAGCATTGATAAACATATTATCCTGGAGGCCGGGTTCGAGTATACGGCGCTGCCGGCAGTAGGCTTTTCAATTCGGCCCGGGAGATTCATCGATTTTGCTAAATCTATGCTCAGAAGCTATAGGATCGCTAAAGATAAGATTCATGAAGATTGGAATATAGTAGTCATAGGAACCGGAGGTTTTGTTTCGACGCCGGTTTGTCTGGCTGCGAATAAGCGTAAAGTTCCAATCGCTCTTTTGAACGTTGATATTGTACCCGGGCGGGCGAACAAAATAAATGCCCGCTGGGCAGATGAGGTTTTCGTGCAGTTCAAGGAGACGGCCGAATATTTCACCCGGCGGAAAAAGAAAGTCAGCGTTGTCGGCTGCCCTTTGCGAAGCGGCTTTGGCAATCCACAGCCGGACAGGGCGATAGAGCAGTTAAGCCTTAACCGGAATAAGAAGGTTCTGCTTATAACCGGCGCATCGAGCGGCTCGGAGAACATCAATAAGGCTGTATATTCGCTGCTGGATAAGCTGGCGGCCTTTGCGGACGACTGGCAGATAGTCCATCTGGCCGGCCGGAATAATTACGAGAATGTCTATAGCTATTATAGTGATGCCAAAATCAGCAATAAGGTTGTCAGTTATTTCGATGATATGCCGGATTTGCTGGCCGCTGCGGATCTGGTAATCGGTAGAAGCGGGGCGGTCAGCGTAGCCGAATACGTAGCAGCGGCGGTGCCGAGTATCTGTATGCCATACCCGTACCATAAGGACAAACATCAGTACCTCAATGCGGGAAAGCTCGTCGAAGTTGGAGCGGCGATTATCGTCGATGACCTGCCCGATGAAAAAGACAGGTCCGAATGGCTATGGGAAGAATTGGAAGAATTAATGAAAGACCAGAAAACAAGGCAGGTTATGGCCGAAGGATGCAGGATAATCGCGAATCCGGATGCTGATCGAAAAATTGCTGAACAGTTGCTGAAAATGGCAGAAATCGCTTGACAGTCGGATTTTAAAAAGGGACAATCTGTTTTTTGGCTTTTTAATGAGGATGAAATACAAATCTCAAATATTACAGAAAGAGGAAACGATGAATACAATCATTAAAACACGCCGGGATTTTCTGAAACAATCGATGTACGTCGGAGCCGCAGTTGTTGCGGCCGGTCCTTTAAGCGGGGTGTTGGCCCAGGGTATGGCCGGCTCGGGCTCCAAAATGAAATTCGGACTTGTGACTTACCTTTGGGGCAGAGACTGGGACCTGCCGACGGTGATCGCAAACTGCGAGAAGACCAAAGTGCTTGGCGTCGAATTACGGACCGAGCACGCTCACGGTGTCGAATCGAATCTCAACGCCCGTCAGCGCCGGGATGTGAAGAAACGTTTCGATGACAGTCCCGTAACGCTGCTGGGCCCCGGGGCGAATTTTGCTTTTCATCACGCCGATGCATCGAGGCTCAGAAAAGATATCGAGGGAGCGAAAGAGTATATCAAGCTGTCTCGCGACTGCGGCGGCACGGGTATCAAAGTCAAGCCGAACGATCTACCCAGGAATGTGCCGCAGGAAAAGACGATCGAGCAAATAGGAAAATCGCTCAACGAATTGGGCCGCTTCGGCGCCGACTACGGCCAGCAGATTCGCTTGGAAGTCCATGGAGCGTGTGCGCCTCTGCCTATCATTAAGAAGATCATGGACGTTGCCGA
>DQCG01000496.1:9844-10802 GCA_003533825.1 Phycisphaerales bacterium | reverse complement strand
CGGCCCTCCGCCGTACGGCTTGTCATCGACCTTCCGGTAGTTGTCTGTGGAAAAATCCCTTATATTAGTAAGAGCGATTTCGATAAGCCCATTGTCCCGGGCCCTCTTGATGATCGAGCTGCTCAAAGGCGATTCGAACACTTCCGGAAACAGCGTAAGAATATCTACGCGCATCGCTCTTGCCTGCCTATCAGCACTAAACCGATTCCTCTTTGGGTTTGTCCTCGGCCTTACCTTCGGCGGCATCAGCCTCAGGTTCGACCTCGGCTTTCGCTTCAGGCTCGGCCTTAGCTTTCTTTTCCGCTTCCGGCTCGGCCTCCGCTTTCTTTTTCGCTTTCGTCTTGGCCTTTTCAGGCTCAGGTTCAGCCTCGGCTTTCTCTGCTACCGCCTCAGCCTCCGGTTTTTCTTCCGCCGGCTCGGCTTTAGCTTCGGTTTTCTCCTCAGCGACTTCGGCTTTAGCTTCTTCTGCCTTGGCTTCCGGCTCGGGTTCGGCTTTTTCAGGCTCAGGCTTGGCCTCAACCTCAGCTTTTTCTTCTACTGCTTCAGCTTCAGGTTTTTCTTCCGCCGGTTCGGCTTTGGCCTCGGTTTTCTCCTCCGCAACTTCGGGTTTGGTTTCTTCTTCTGCCTTGGCTTCTGTCTCGGGTTGGGCTTTTTCAGGCTCAGGTTCAGCCTTGGCTTTCTCTTCTACTGCCGCAGGCTCTGATTTTTCTTCTGCATCTGCTTTGGCTTTGGCATCTGCTTCTGCTTTAGCTTTGGCTTTGGCTTCTGCTTTTGCCTTCTTATCGGCATCCGCCCTGGCTACTGCTTCGGCGTCTGCTTTAGCATCGGCGGCGGCTTTTTCCTCCGCTTCTTTTTTAGCTTCGGCCTTGGCCTTTTCCTCGGCAACCTTCGCATCGGCTTCGGCCTTGGCTTTTTCTTCTATCGCTTCGGCTGCTTTTTTAGCGGCTATTCTCTCGGT
>DQCG01000496.1:0-9758 GCA_003533825.1 Phycisphaerales bacterium | reverse complement strand
TTGTTCTGCATATTTATGTTTGATCCCATGGCGCAGCAGGATTTGCGAGACGGCGTCGCTTGGTATCGCCCCTTTATCCAGCCAAAACTCCACCCTATCGCGGTTCAGGACAACCTGCTTGGCGGGGTCCTTTTCAATCGGGTCGTAATGGCCCAGCTTTTCAAGTATTCTGCCGTCACGGGGCGTGCGGGACTCGACCGCATTGATTCTAAAGAACGGCCGATGCCGCCTGCCAATCCTCGTCATTCTCAATTTTACTGCCATAGTTTTTTCCTTTCTTTAATTTATAATCAATTTCCGTGACTTACCCAGTGCGAGTCACGAAACACGTTTAGTTTTTTGACAGGATAACAGGATAATTCTATTTGTTTATCCGGTTAATCTTTTTCTAATACTAAATCTTTGACCTTTCGTTTAACCTCAACTTTTTGCTCTCCAAAGTTTAGTATCAGGCCTACCGGCTTGTCGGTTGCGACCAGGTAGTTGACCAATTGTACTTCGTGGGGCCGGGTAATTTGCCTGATCGATTTTAACTCCAATATAACAATATCTTCAACTCAGATGTCCGCCTTAAATTCTCCAACAACTTCGTTCTCGTATTTTACGATAATAGGTTTTTGCGATTCGGCTTTAAGGCCCCTTTTTCTAAGTTCAATCAATAAGCACTTTTCATAAACGGATTCTAAAAAGCCGAAGCCCATCTTGTTATATACGTGATAAGCTGCAGCAATAATTTTCTCTGTTAGCTCCTTATGTTGCATATTTTTTATTAAGGTAGTATTTATAAATTATCTTTGTTAATCCTGTTATCCTGTCCAAGTCTTTTTTCAATCACGAAACACGTTTACAATGCAGGGCGTAGCCGTTCAGGAATATAGCCAGGTTGGCCGGGTCTATCTGGGCGTCGGTTGCGAGTTTTTCGGTCTGCTCGTCGCTCAGCGTATCGGCGTTATCTTTTTCTGCCGGTGTCATGATCGCCACTGCCTTTTTCAACTGCTCCAGCTCTTCGGTGCTCGGCGATACTAACATGGCCAGCTCGCTGGCGCCCTGAATATCCTCGAACTGGTCCCTTATCATCTTACCGTAATCGCTGCCGGAGAACCGGGCGACTTTTTCAAGATATTGCTCTATCGAAATCTTATTCATGTTCGTATTTTACTGTCCCACAGGAAATATGGGGCTTAAATATTTCCAGGATTAAATTTTTTCTTTCATCAACGGCGTTGGTGTTATGACCCAGCCGGCGGGCCGCTGGCGGCCCATATAGTTGACGTCGCCGAGGTCTTCGCGTGCTTTGTCTGCTAATCCGAGAAGGCGCTTGACTACATCAGGATGCCGGTCGGCGACATCATTCTTTTCGCCGATATCGGCTTTGAGATCATACAGTTTCATGGGTGTATTCGACGTTCCTTTACCCCAGTTGCGTTTTTTTACCTTGAGGGGCAGATACAGCTTCCACCTGCCGGAGCGAACCGCCTGTAACTGGTCCATCTGATAATAATAGAACACCTCGTGCGGCGATTTTGCACCTTCCCGGCCTGCCATCAGCGGCCAGATATCTTTGCCGTCGATGATACGGTCATCGGGAGCTTTTGCTGCCGCCAACCGGGCCAAAGTTGGCAATAAATCCAGAGTCGAAGCTAATTCGTCGCAGGCCCGACCCGCCGGAATCCTGCCCGGCCATCTCATCACACACGGCTCGCGCATCCCGCCCTCCATCGTGCTGCCTTTCCACCCGGAAAGCGGCAGATTGCTGCCGCCCCATCGCTGAGCGGCGCCGTTGTCCGAGGTGAACACGACCAGCGTGCGTTCGTCGATGCCCAGTTTCCTTAGCGAGGCGAGTATTTCACCGGTGGACCAATCGATTTCCTCGACCGCATCGCCGTAGCCGTTATTGGCGCTTTTGCCGCGGAACTTATCGCTGGAATGCACCGGGTTGTGCGGCATCGTATGCGGCAGGTAAACGAAGAAAGGCTTGTTCTTATTATCGGTGATGAATTTGATAACCTGCTCGGTGTATCGTTTTGTCAGCGTGTTCTGGTCGGCGGGCGCTTCGATGACTTTCGTATTTTCAAGCAGCGGCAGCGGCGGATTCTTGCTCCGCTGATTGGCTCCCATATCGTTGCTGTAGGGGATGCCGTAGTAGCAATCGAAGCCCTGGCTCGTCGGCAGGAACTCGGGCTGGTCCCCCAGGTGCCACTTGCCAACGCACGCCGTGGCGTAGCCCTGAGTTTTAAGCACTTCGGCGATGGTGATTTCATTCGGATTCAATCCCTTTCGGGCAACAGGGAACAGCACACATTCATTCCGGTCACTTTCGTGCATATTTACCCGGCGCGGATAGCAGCCGGTCATCAGGCTCGACCGGGACGGCGTGCAGACGCCGCTGGTAACGTAAAAACTCGTGAAACGCATGCCCTCGGCCGCCATTCGATCGATGTTCGGCGTGCGGTGTTTATTCGAGCCGAAGCAGCCGATGTCGCCGTAGCCCAGATCGTCGCAGAAAATGACTATGAAGTTCGGCTTAACAGCGGCACGGCTGTCATCCTGTGCAAACGTCGAACGCAGGGCTCCTGTGAAACCCGACAGAATCGCCCCTGCCGTTGTGGCGCCGGCAAGCCTCAGGAGATTCCGACGGTTTATGTTTTTATTTATTATGGCGTTTTTTTTCACGATATTTTTACACAATTTATTTTTACACACACCCGAATAAACCTGGGGAATAAATGCTGGATTCCCGCCCGGGCGACGATGAGATAAAACATTATCGTCTTTTCTTTATTTTTCCTCTCCGTTTTATTACTCTTTTCCGTTTCGAGCGCTGCTTGATTTTTTTGCCGCTGGACATCATCTGGCTCAGCGATCCCATATTAAATCCGCCGGACAGCAGGCTCTTGAGCCCGCCGAAGCTTCCGCCGCTGAGCGCTTTCATCATGTCCCGGCTGCGCTTGAATGTCTTTACCAGGCTGGAAACAGCCTGGACCTGAACGCCGGCCCCCGCCGCGATCCGTCTTCGTCTCGATGATTCAATGAGTTCCGGGTCGCGTCGTTCCTTCAGTGTCATCGAATGCACGATTGCTTCCATCTGCCCCAGTTCGGCGCCGTCGAGGTCCAGGTCATCGGCCTGCCCGCTCATTCCCGGCATCATTTTTAGCATATCTTTCATGCCGCCCATTTTCTTGACGGCCTGCATCTGCTTTAGAAAATCGTCGAAGCCGAAGCTGCCCTTTGCCATCTTCTTCTGCATCTTGATGGCTTCTTCCTGGTCGAACTGCTCCTGTGCCTTCTCGACCAGCGTTACGACGTCGCCCATCCCCAGGATTCGGCTTGCCATGCGGTCGGGGTGAAATTCTTCGAGCTTATCGAGTTTTTCGCCGATACCGACGAACTTGATGGGCTTTCCTGTTACGGCTTTGACGCTGAGGGCAGCCCCGCCGCGGGCGTCGCCGTCCAGCTTGGTCAGGATGACGCCGTCCAGTTCGAGCCGCTCGTTGAACTCCTTTGCCGAATTGACGGCGTCCTGGCCGGTCATCGCGTCACAGACTAAGTAAATCTGCTGCGGTGTGACCGCTTTAGCGACGTTGGCTACTTCATCCATCATCGCCTGGTCGATGTGCAGCCGGCCCGCAGTATCGAGGATAACAACGGCATGGTCGTTTTCCCTGGCGTACCTGACGCCGTTCTTTGCGACCTTTACGGCGTTCTTGCTGTCTTCGCTGTAAACATCGATGCCTAACTGCCCGCCCAAAACTTTCAACTGCTCGATAGCCGCCGGTCTTTGCAAATCGTCGGCAACCAATAGCGGTTTCTTGCCGTTGGCGAGGATGTACTTGGCGAGTTTTGCGGCGGTTGTGGTTTTACCGCCACCCTGCAGGCCGGCCAGCATAATTACGGTAGGCCCGGGCGAGATATAATAAATCCGGGTATCGACCGGCCCCATCAGTTTTGTAAGCTCGTCGCTGACGATTTTGACCATTACCTGGCCCGGATGCAGGCTCTTAATCACCTCGGCACCGACGGCCGCCTGCGCAACATCCTTGCAGAATTTCTTGACGACGGCGTAGTTCACGTCCGCTTCCAGGAGGGCCTTGCGGACCTCCCGCATGGCGTCTGAAATATTCGCCTCGGTAATCCTACCCCGGCCGGATAGCGACCGGAAGACTGAGTTAAATTTTTCCGTCAATGACTCAAACATTACTCAAATCTCAATTTCCCGCCCGAAATGCCTGATTCTCAAGCATCGGACCCCAATAATTCTGACAAACCCAAAAGTATAAAACACCCGCACGAATCCTGCAAGCGCAAAAATCCGTCAGAGACATTTTACATTTTGTCCAGCCACCAGGACCGAGAGACCATAAACTGAAGAAATGATCGTCATCGAATAACTTGAAAGCTGCAAATATAGAGTGTTTGAGGCTAAGCCTCGGTCTTACCACCAGTGATACGGCACCGAGAAGCGAACGACCATATCACGAAACGGGCGCCATTCGAGATGTCCATCTACGAACAGTACATTCGTGCCGACAGGCTTACCGTGAGCCAGGTGATTTGTGCGGTCATAAATCTGCCAGCGGCTCCATAAACCTCCTGGGACTTCTGTGAAGCTGGCCGTATCTTCGTCAGGGCCGGTACTGAGGGTCGCATCCGTTACCAGGTCGGTTGCCGCCGGTTGCTTGCAGGTCAGCGTTTTTACCCATGCTTTTTCGGGTTCCCCCTCCGGCTCGACCGATCTTCCCTGGATGGTGTCCATCATCCAGAAATAACTGGTGACCCGGTAGAGGCCGCCCCGTCCGGTTTTCGGTTCCACTACCCAGTCGGAATCGGTTCCTATATCGGGATTCTGGCTGTACTGCCAGAAAATCGCCATCTCCGGCTTTTTCGTCGGGTCCGCGGGGCAATAAAACGTACGTCTGTCGCCGCCGGTATCCATTATATAATCGGTAGTGCTGTAAGCGATATCCCAAAGCCAGTTTCCCCCCTGGTTGAGCGGCAGCTTGTTGTCGTTTTCAGAGCCGTACATCGTCAAGCTGATACCGATTTGTTTTAGATTGTTGGAGCAGACAATTTTCTTGCCCTGTTCTTTGACCTTCTGAAGAGCCGGCATCAATATCGCCATCAACAACGCGATAATAGCAATTACCACGAGCAACTCTATCAATGTGAATCCTCGTGGTTTGCGCATATCAACACTTCGCCTTTCCAACAAAACCTATTGAAAGACAATACATAAATACTAACCTATCTTCCCGCTCTAAGTCAATGAAAAAACATGCATATTTCCTCGCTGAACGTAAAAGATGGGGATAAACACGTTGCGGCAGAATTAATACTCAATACAATAGCTTACATAGATTTTTCACGCAGTTTTGGGAGATGTTGCTGCCGGCCGGGCGAATATAGAAAGGATATGTAATACCATGAAGAAAGTAAGTAAACTCCAGAAGATTTTGCCGTTCATCGCACTTCTCCTTACGATCCATTTGTGGCCCTCCGTTTCAGTCTATGCCGTCGATTACGCCATCGGGGCCGACCTTTCCTTCCTCAGGCAGGCCGAGGAGCGTGGAACTGCTTTCAAGGACGAAGGCGAGACGAAGTCCGGGCTTCAAATCTTCAAGGACCACGGCTACAACTGGATTCGCCTGCGATTGTTCCACACTCCCACGAGGCTGCCGAACGACCTCGAATACACCATCGCCCTGGCCCGGGACGCCAAAAAGCTCGGTTTCAAATTCCTGCTGAACTATCACTACTCCGACACGTGGGCCGACCCGGGCAAGCAATTTATCCCAAAGGCCTGGGAGGGCAAATCGCACGATGAACTCGTGCAGGCGGTGTTCGAATACACGCGGGATACTATCATCGCCTTTCGTGATGCCGGTGTCCTGCCGGACATGGTTCAGCCCGGCAACGAAATCATCCACGGGATGCTCTGGCCGGACGGAAAGCTGACGGATAACTGGGATAATTTCGCCGAGCTGATGGAGGCCGGCATTAACGGCGTCGATGCCGGACGGGGCAACGCCAAACACCCCCTGATTATGGTCCATATCGACCGGGGCGGCGACAAAAAACGGACAAAGGCGTTCTTCGATAAGTGGCACTCGTACGGCGTCGGCTACGACATCATCGGGCAGTCCTACTACCCCTGGTGGCACGGCTCGCTGCTCGACCTTCGGGAAAATCTGATTTTTATGGCCAACGAGTACAAGAAAGACATCATCCTTGTGGAAGTGGCGTATAACTGGAGGCCCGCCGAGTATAGAAACAAGCCGGCGCCATTCCCGGAGACGCCGGAAGGACAGCGGCAGTTCCTCGACGAGGTGCACCGGCTGGTCCTCAGCACGCCCGACAACAGGGGCAAGGGCATCTTCTGGTGGGAGCCCGCGGTCGCCGGCGGCCTGAGACGACGCGGCATGTTCGACGACGACGGCAACGCACTGCCAGTCATCAACGTATTCGACCGGTTCACTCGAAAATAATGTTGAGAACCTGTGCACATCAGCCGGTTGAGCGTTTTGGGTGGTGGGCGACGTAGAGGTCCAGGAGGCGGCGTATCATTTTCTGGTACGGAGTGCGATGTTTTTTGGCCTGCTTTTTGAAAAAGTCCACAGAATTCTTACTCAGTCCGATTGTGACTTTGACCTGTTCTTCATTGAATGCCAGTTCACCCGGAGAAGGCAGGAAATCATCAACAATCCTGACATCGCCCAGGGGTTCATCCGTGTATCTTATTTTCTTTTTCATAAATTTTCTTTCCCTATCGCCAATAGCCTGCTCTATATCAATATTCTATCGGCAATACATATTAATTGCAATACTATTATACATTATTTTATATGTCTCATTAAATGGAGATAATATATTGGGCTCGTATTCCAACGGAAATGAATTGCTACAAGTTCAATTAAAACATGTGGTTATATTGCCTGGTTCAACTACAAAAAAGTTGGTGAAAATTAACGTCCATTTCGATGTAAGCTATATGGATTTAACGCTTTAAGGCAACAGCATGTATAGGTATAATGTCACTGCTATCGGGGAGGATAGAGCCTCAGTAAAAGGACTGATAATCTTCAATGATGGACCTATCGTAAAAGCTGGATTGAATTACCGGTCTAACACCTCCCATAGACGCCCTACCGCCGCCTACCACCGTCGATCTACATTCTAAGGTACCTTTTTTACCTAAATTTAGGAAGTCTGTTGTACAGGTAATTTTCCTTGAAATTCCGGTTCCGATTTGATACGTTGTCCTTAGCGGTCAAGTCGTTTGCAATTTTTGATTCAGGAAAAGGAATAGGCAAATGGGAATTGAAGAGGAAAACCAAGCTCAACAAGAGGATACGACGGAACCTATCACTTTCAAAACATTCTTAGAAGAATATCCAACAGGAACATTACAAAATGTGAGTGAATTCTGTGAATGGAAGAATGAGTATAGTCAATCCGTTTTGAGAAGATGCAAACCCACACTTCGTCTGTATTGTAAACAATGTGATGGAACCCGGAATTTTGAGGGTGAATGGGAATATGGAGGTTCAGCGGCCGATGTAAGAGATGACTTTCTTATTTATACATGCCGAGATTGTGGCAAATATACAAAACATTTCTGCTTATTTTCAGTTGCTCTTCCAGACCAAAAGAACGGAAAAGTATTAAAGATCGGGGAGTACCCCTCACTCCATATAAAATTACCTACAAACCTATCAAAGTTATTGGGTGATAATTACTCGAACTTTATAAACGGATTAAGATGTGAAAGACAAGGATTGGGAATAGGAGCATATTCATATTATCGTCGAGTTGTTGAAAATCAGAAAAATCACTTGCTTGAGGAGATTCTAAAAGTCTCAAAAAAACTGTCTGCCAAGAAAGAGATGATACAAACTATAGAAAAAGCTATATTAGAAACTCAATTTTCAAAAGCAATTAACATGGTAAAAGAATCGTTGCCAGAGAGTTTGCTTGTTGGTGGGCATAATCCATTCAAACTTTTACATAAACCACTTTCTATCGGGATTCATGACAAGACAGATGAAAAATGTTTGGAAATGGCACATAATATTAGAATGGTGTTGATAGATTTAGCAGAGAGAATAAAACTTGCTCTGAGTGAACAAAGAGAATTGAAATCTGCTGTCTCTTCTCTGTTACAATTCAAAACCGAAAATAAAAAAGATAAGGAAGATAAAAATGGTACGGAAGATGCTGTACAGGTTAGCCCATAGATGAGGAATATAAAGTTGCTTTTATATAGAATCTCTTTAGCGGTCATGCGGACACTGATGCGGCAACAGGATTCTTACGCGGAAGTGATGTAGGTAGTTATCTTTTAAGGAGGAAATCGAGTTGGACCTGTTTATTGATACAAACATCTATCTTTCCTTCTATCGTTTTACAAGCGAGGATTTGAATGAACTTGGCAAACTTGCGATTACTATAACCAAGAAAGATTTGAAACTTTATGTTCCAGAACAAGTGAAGGATGAATTTTGGAGAAATAGAGAACACGTGATTGCAGAAGCCCGAAAGAAATTGATGGCACAGAAATTTAATCTCGAATTTCCCAATATGTGTAAGGGCTACGGGCAATACTCTAAACTGAGACAATTAATGAATGAGTTTGAGGAAATCCACACACAACTTCTTGATGAACTTAATGAAGATATATCGGCAGTAACTCTCATAGCAGACAAGACTATCAAAACGCTTTTTGGTTTAGCTACACTTATTCCGACTTCCTCGGATTTAATTGAAAAAGCAAAGCTTCGAGTCGAGACAGGCAAACCACCAGGAAAAACAAAGTCTCTTTGTGATGCCCTCAGTTGGGAAGCACTACTCACAGCAATTCCAGTTTCAAGTGATGGTCTTTATTTTGTGAGTGGCGATAACCACTACAGTTCTCCTTTGGATAATAACCTCTTCAATAGATATTTAGATAGAGAATGGGGCCAGAGAAAAATGTCAGAATTACATTTCTACAAACAATTATCTTCATTTTTTAAGGACAAATTTCCGGATATCAAGCTACTTGATCTATATGAATTAGAAAAGGAAATCCTTATTAGTCGCTTGGCTGCAAGTCCATCGTTTACTGAGACTCATAAAATTGTAGCCAGCCTGAGTACTTACTCTGAATTTACAGTAGCCCAACTTAATGATATTCTGAAATCCTGTGTATTCAACTTCCAAGTACTTCATATTTTATCAGATACAGATATTCGCGGATTTGTAGATCAGTTTATCTTTGGCAACAAAGAAGTCTTAGACCCAGACTATCTGAGAATTTTTATCCAACGAATGCAAGATGCAATCACCCCAATAGAATTTATTGATGTGGATTTTTAGGCTCTATAAAGCATTAAAGAAGAAAACAAAGGTTGGCTTGGACTTTTATAGTATAAGACGACACCTTGATCCTTAATCACCGTCTGATAACAAATCTCAATCCAGAAACGTTATTATATGTCATATAAGGTTGGTATTGCGCTGAGCGCAGCCGAACGGGGCAACGCCGGGAAGCGACCTGAGCGCCTCAATAGCGGCATCAGCATGTGGGCGGTATCCTTTGTTGTGCCGCCCACTTATAAAACATATATGCTGTTGCCCAAAATGCGATAAATCCATCTTGTTCATGGTCTTAGCGGGTAAACTTACCTTAAAGTAACCAACTTTTTTGTATTTGATCTCATTGTTTTAGCTTTTTGGGTCGACCAAGGCTTTTACTCCTGCTGAAAATTTCTTGAAAAAATATG
>DQCG01000666.1:10492-13336 GCA_003533825.1 Phycisphaerales bacterium | reverse complement strand
TTCCGGCTCGTCCGGGTTAGGAGAATTTCAACTCGAAAGCTGTATTTGCTATTGGTTCTTTGCTTAATGTTCGTATCCGGCGGCAGAGACCTTATCGACGCATCTTTCGCACAGGTTAACGGACCCGACGCGGAGGAAAAGGCTGTTTGCAAGACCATTGAGATATTTCCTCTTGTAAGTCAGCACGTTCACGGCTCTACAATCGTCGAGCTGCCGAACGGCGATCTGCTGGCGGCATGGTTTCAAGGTTCCGGCGAAAGATGGGCGGATGACGTAGCGATCATGGGAGCCAGGCTCAAGGCCGGCGAAGAATCCTGGAGCAAGACATTCGTGATGGCGGATGTGCCCGGATTTCCGGATATCAATCCGATCCTGTTTCTCGATTCGCAGGACCGGCTCTGGTTAGTGTGGTACACGGTAATAGCAAACCAGTGGGAAACATCGCTGCCCAAATATCGTATCAGCAAAAATTATATGAACTCGGATGGTCCGCCGGAATGGTCATGGCAGGATGTTTTGCATGTAAAACCCGGCGATCCGGCCGAACGCGGCATACAGCCCGGCGACCACTTTATCAAATCTGTCGAAAGACAAATTAACGAATACGCAGAATACATTGCTCAGAGCTCCAGCATACCCGAGCAGGTCATGCGAAACATGGTAGACAGATGGAAAGACGACTTGCTTGCCAAAGCTCGGGGTGAGAATATGATACGGAGAGGCAGGCTCTATGATGCTCAAGGCGGATCCACTGAAAAGCAACTGGGTTATGCGTATTTCAGGCGCATGGGCTGGCAGACTAAAAACAAAGCCGTGATTGTCGATGAGAACCGGATAATCATCCCCTTTTACTCCGATGGATTCAGCTTTTCGCTAATGGCCATAACGGATGACGGCGGGAAGACATGGCAGTTTAGTGAGCCGCTCGTGGGACCGGGAAACATACAGCCAAGCATAGCGAAAAAAGCCGATGGGACATTGGTCGCCTATATGCGTGACAACGGCCCGCCGCCCCAGCGTCTCCACGTGAGTGCATCCGCAGACAAGGGCCTGACGTGGAGCCCGGTTAGGGATTCCAAATTGCCCAATCCCGGATCGGGAGCCGATGTTGTTACTATGAGTAACGGTCACTGGGCCCTGGCATATAACGATACGGAAAACGGCAGGCACAGCCTGGCGATTTCGATTTCAACCGACGAAGGCAAAAGCTGGGAACATACCCGGCACCTCGAACTGGACACGCGAGCCAGAAATACAGCGACCAGCAGTGCCTATCCGTCCATCATCCAGGGCCGCGGCGATATCCTGCATGTGGTTTACAGCTACCATCATAATGACCGAAGAGGTGAGCCGAATAAGACAATCAAATACGCGAGGTTGAATGAAGCCTGGGTCAAGCAAGGCGATGATTCGAAAAACAAATGAATCATTCATGCCTAAGTGCCACAATCGGATCCACTTTGGCGGCATGGACCGCTGGATATAATCCGAAGAGAATTCCGATAGTCATACTGATCAGAAGCGGCAGGAGAATTCCCTTCAGGGTTATCACCGTGATCATACCGGAAAAGTACGTGATTAAGAACGGAATAAGCGTCCCCATACCCAGGCCGATTAAGCCGCCCATGGTCGAGAGAACTACGGTCTCGATAAGAAACTGAACGACAATTTGCCTGCGTTTGGCGCCGATGGCACGCCGGATTCCTATCTCACGCGTGCGCTCCGTAACCGAGGCCAGCATAATATTCATAATTCCGATTCCGCCAACCAGCAGGCTGATTCCGGCGATGGATCCGAGCACGATATTGAATCTTTGCTTCGTCGCCTCAGCCTGCTTGATCAGCGCGAGAGGAACACTCACGGCATAGTCCTTTTTCTTATGAAATCGTTCCAGCATTCTTTCGAGACCCGCTGCGACGGCTTCCACTTTCTTCGCATTATCCACCTGGACTATTACCTGGTGCAGTTCCACCTTCTCACGTTCGTCTCCACCCGATGTACGCTTCGTAAATATGTCGCCGAAATACCGGCGTGCCACATCAATAGGAATATAGGCATCAACTTCCTGGTCGGGAATTTGGATGTTCCCGGCCTGACCGCTTTCGCTTTTGACGATACCGATAACCTCGAAATGGTCGCTGCCGATTCGGACAGTCTGGCCGACGGTGCTCTCGGTTGCCAGGATTTTGCGAGCGCCGAATTCAGTAAGCACTGCAACAGGGGCTTGTTTTTCCTGGTCGTAGTTAAGAATCACTCGCCCGGCAAGAATTTCACGAGGTACAAGCTCAAACCATTCGGGTGTAGTTCCTACGATCCTCAGTTCCAGTTCTCTCGCACGAAGACGCGTGTCCTTTCGTGTCAGTTTTACCGGCGCGGTTCTTTTAATATTACTGAAACTCGCCGCTATTCTACGATAATCTTCATAAGTCAATCCGTATATGCTCATGTGGGAATGCTCGGTACTCGTGGCTTCTTCTTCCGCGGATTTCCTCGATGAGATAATGATATTATTGCTGCCGAGCTTGCGAATCTGTTCGAGAGCTTCCTTGCTGGCGCCTTCACCGACAGAGAGCATCGCCACAACACTGCCTACACCAAAAACGACGCCCAACATGGTAAGAAACGAGCGAAGCTTGTGAAGCAGCAGATTCTCGATCCCGAGCCATATATTTCGTGCGATTCGAGTGTTTCTCATTTAGAATCCCCTTCGATTCTATCGACCAGGCCATCCAGCATATGCAGCCTGAGATGGGCATGCTCTGCAATGGCCGGTTCATGCGTGACGATAATTATCGTTTTACCGGTTTCGTTCAATTTGATCAGGAGTTCCAGAATCTGCTCACC
>DQCG01000666.1:0-10407 GCA_003533825.1 Phycisphaerales bacterium | reverse complement strand
CCGGAAAGCTCCGTAGGCCTATGACCGATTCTGTCTCCGAGTCCGACTTGCTCTGCGAGTTCCTTTGCTCGTGCCGCACTTTCTCTTGCATCCCAGCCAAGATAATACAGCGGCAGCTCAATATTTCTTTGAACGGTTAGTTGAGGTATCAGATTGAAACTCTGAAATATGAAACCCAGATATCTTAGTCGGAAATCGCTGAGCAAATCATCGTTGAGTTGGCTTACATCCTGACCGTCAAGATAATAAGATCCGGAAGTTAGACGGTCGAGGCATCCGAGGATATTCATCATGGTACTTTTGCCCGAACCGCTCGGTCCCATGATCGCCCAGAAGCTCGCCTTCTTGAACGTAATGTCCACCCCGGCGAGCGCATTAACCTGCTCTGTACCCATTTGGTATATCTTGCGAGCATTCACAAGCTTGATGATATCCTGGTGGTTTTTCGATGGAGCCTGTTTAGCCATTTATCGATTCCTTTCCGCTCCGCCAGATCTCTGACCGCCTCCCTGCCGCTGGCCGCCTCCCTGTTGTCTCTGGCCACCTCCCTGCCCCTGGCCTCTTCCCTGCCTTGCGCCTCCACCAGCGCCCTGAAAACGCTGCCGCATCGCATCCCGCTCTTCCTGAGACATGTTCTCGAATCGCTGCCTCATTTTCTCCATTTCTTTCTTACGCTCTTCGTCTGACATATTTTCGAAGCGTTGACGTATTTGGTTTATCTGATCAGACGAGGGGATCTCAGGCTTATCAGAACCTTCAGACTGCTGGGACGGTTTCGTTGTATTACCGTTACCATTTGCTTCTTCAAGTCGCTGATCCACCCTCTGCTGGAATGTACTGGAGCCATCGGGCAACTCAACACCTGATATCCTTGAGCTGGATTCTATAGTCCCGGCTCTAAGCGGAGGTGTCATCAGGATAACTTCCCCCTCTTCGAGGCCACTGACGATTCTTATCATTTTGTTATCATCCAGGCCGATTTCGACTTCCCGTCCTGTGTAGGATCCATTCTCATCGATAACATAAACCGTAGGCTGCCCTGCAATCCTCAATACTGCCTGAATCGGTATATACACTGCATCCTCATATTGCGCAATGATAATCTCGGCCTTGCAGCTCATTCCGGAACGCAGCGCACTATCGCTATCTTCCAGGTATATATCTGTGGGATAAACCTTTAGATCCGGATTCGCCCACATACTTGTCGCATCCGGCAAGGGCGCAATACGTTGCACACGACCAAGGAACTTCTTCCCCGCCAGTGCATCAATCGTGATTACAGCAGGCAATCCCAATCGAACTTTTTCAAGACTGGTCTCGTGAATATCAACCTGGGCTTTCATCAAATCGGCAGTTGGAAGGTTAATCAAATCCTGCCGTTCATAAACCTCGCCGCCAATTTCCATAGGGTCCCGACGATCCCAGGGGCGCCTTCCGCCGCCGCTGGTTGCATAGACCACCATCCCGTCCTGTGGAGCATATATCGTCGTTTTCGCAAGCTGGTCTTCGGTCTTCTTTAACTTTTCCTGCTGACGGTTATACTCAAGCTCTTTAGCTCGAAGGTCAGCCTTAGCCTGGACCACATCAGCAGAGGCTTTACGCTCCGTGCGCTCCAGAGCCATTTCGGCTTGGTTGACATCACTTGTCAACTGCTCGATTTGGCGATGGTAGGTAAAATTGGTCAGAATATCGAGGTCGCTGTTCGCCACATCTCGCTCAAGCTTCCTCCGCTGGACCGCCAGTTTATCCGAAAGGTACTCGGTCTCCGATAAATATTTCTCCTCATATAGCCTTTTAGACCAGTCATTCACATCCTCAGCACGCTTCAGATCCTCTTCGGCCAGACGAATCCTGGCCGTTTGTTCATTGACGTCTTTTGGGTAAAGCCCATCCACATACTGCTGAAGATCCTGCCGCGCGAACTTCAGAGTGAGCTTGGCGACATCTATATCGCTTTTGGCCTGGTTTTCAGTAACGGCAAGGCTCTCTTTGGCCCCGATGTAAGCAGCATCTGCCCTCTGGACCTGAATATCCTGGTCGATTATTGCATCTTTAAGGGTACTTGAATCCAACTCGACCAGCAGATCTCCCTTCTTGACGATACTGCCATCCGGAACGAGGCTGACAATCGTGGTTCTGCCCTCAACTTCGTTCCGGAGGGTAATCTTCTCCTGGGGGCTTATAGTGCCGGACTCTAATACGCTGATTGTCAGGGGGCCCCGCTTAGCAACGAAGGTAGAATAAGTACTCGTGGGATCCTCAGCACCCCTGACCACTTTTAGCCATATAAAGATCAGAACAATCGTTGCCACTGCCACAATGGCGCCAACTGTCCAAAAAGACCTGAGTCCACGACGATTATTCGTTGTAGTATTACTTACCATTATCAATTACCTCCGGCGAGAATTCCCGCCACAAACCCTGTTCGTTCACTTTGAGCAAGCCCAGATCTCGCTGCATTTCCAGTTCGGCTATACGATAATCTACAACAGCCCGGGTCAAAGAGTTCTGGGCCGACAGAAGTGCGTCCTGAGAATCCAGCAAATCACGTATCTCCGACCTTCCCGCTTCGAGAAAGATTGTATTGCTTCGGACGCGCTTTTCCGCAACCACAACCGACTGAGCCTGAATCTTAAGACTCTCCCGGGATTCAAGAAGGGTCCTTAATTCACTACGAATGGAAAGTTTGATTTGATCTTCAAGCGATTGCACACTTCTTGTGGCCTGCTCCAGATTGAGCAGGCTGTTTCGATACTCGTTCCGCTCCCTGGTCCTTTCAACCGGCAAATCGAGCGAAAGCAGGGCCGCATATTGGCCCCTGTCGAAACGAATATCGCCAACTTCATCGGTATCTGAGGCGAAGGCCGTTCCACCAAGTGTCAATCCGGCCCTGAGTGCATCGGCCCTGACCACAACATCTCTCTGGGCATCGTATACCGAGCCGATGGCCTCCTGCAAATCCAGCCGGTTCTCTAAAGCCAGCTTCACCGCCAGAGACTCGTCGATCTCCATCGGTCCGGCGTCTTCATAGCTGGCCGGGATTAACTCGATAGGAGCATCCGCCGGTGGAGCTGTTTCGGAAATCCCCTGCTGGGATGTTGTTCTCATCTCTTCAAGAATCGTCGAGGAACGGCTCCGCAATTGCACCAGGTCGTTCGGATCCAGTTCGATACGAGCATCGGTCGGAAGACCGATGGTATTCTTGAACGAATCGAGAGTGCTCTTGAACTGTTCCTGGGCAGAAATCCAGCTATTACGAGCACTCAATTCCCGCTGGATCGCCTGGTCCACTTCAATCTCACGGATTCGACCGGCATCGGCCCGCCTTCGCGACCAACGGGACGAGGCGACTGCACTGCGGTAGTTGTCCTCAGCGTTGGATACGCTGTCCATCTGACGCAGCACATTGAAATATCCCCTGGCAACGCCAACCGAGAATGTCCGCTTATAACGTTCGAAATCCCAAAGCTCGTAAATCACATCTCGCTCGGCCTGGGTCAGTGGTTCGGCGGCAATATGCTCGCCGGAACCTCTCATTAAGGGGATAGATACCGAAGCATCGGCACTCAGCCCCATGGATGATGCGCCGCCCTGAGTCAAAAGATTCATCAGATTGACCGCTATCGACGAGCTCATGTCGATTCCGTTCTTCAGGGTACGACTCACCCCCGCAGCCGCGCTGGTATCCAAATTAGTGGCCGTAGTATCCGTGTTAAGTTCGCTGTCCGCCCCGGCATCGAATATATTTTCGAAGTTATGCCGTGTCAGATCGAGGGCCAATGCCGCTCGAAAGACATTTTCTTTGCGAGATTGATAGTCCGGACTATTGCGAGCGCCCACCTGGAGTGACTGTATCAGCGTCAACTTGACTGGCTTATTGGGCTCGATGGGCAAATCTTCCGAGCTTCCGGACGATTTGGCCTGCATATAGTTCGGATCGGGCCAGTGTTCGACAGGCTTGAGCTTGTCTGTACCGAGCGAAGCTTCTGAGAAAACAGCTAAATTCTGCTGCTCCAGCAAACGCCGGCGAAGAATATCGCTCGGCCTTTCAATGCTGAATGGCTCGATCTCTCCAAACGCCTCTTTTTGCTTGGCAGTGATGATCTCAGCAGCAACTTTATCAGCCTCGGCGCGATGCTCAACCGGGGATTTACATCCCAAAGGAACAAGAATCAACGAAATTAACAGCAATCTTAATAAACAACACTTACCATGGCCTGTTCTTTGCCTGTCTGAGATATTTCTAACTTCTTGCCACATAAGCACCTCTATAAAAACCAGTATCCCATACACTTTGAGAAACACCTGATCCTGCCGTACAGTCGTCATTGCTTAAATTCAGGCCTAAGATATTGAAATCCCCAAAACAAAACTGCCTTCCAGCAGTTCTTTTCAGGAATAAGCTGCCCAATATTTACGCAGAAATCCACATATAGTAATGTTTAAGACGGGCTTTATTTGGATTTTATTGCAAAAAAAAGGATTTTCTTTGCAGTTCAGCCAATATGCAAAATAACATTGTTTTTCAACGCCGTGTTTGTTAGACTCAAACGCTCAAATAGGTGCAATATTCGATAGTTTCAGAACATTTTTCGGATTTTCTTACGCTCTAAAGCCATTTGTTTGAGGACGATTGGGCTTATGTGTAATAAACGTTTATTGATAACGTTCTTAGGCTTGTTTTTGGCAGTTTCAACCCGGGGCGAGGAATGGCCCCAATGGCGAGGTCCCAGCCGGGACGGCATCTGGCCTGAAAAGGGCATTATTGATAAATTCGATGCTCCAAGCCTTAATATCCGATGGCGAGCCAAAATCGCCAACGGCTACAGCGGGCCAACCGTCGCCGGCGGCCGGGTTTATGTTACCGACCGCGTAACGATCCCGACTCAAATCGAGCGAGTTCACTGCTTCGACGCAATGAAGGGCAACAAAATCTGGTCTCACGACTATGAATGCAAATATGAGGAAATCGAGCACAGGAACGGCCCCCGCGCTTCGGTTACCATCGATGAAAACCGTGCCTATTCGCTCGGAACAATGGGGCATTTTTTTTGTTTCGATGCAGCAAACGGAAACATCCTCTGGAGCAGGAATCTCAATACCGAATATGCAATCAGGATGCCAATATGGGGAATTTCGGCTTGCCCGGTTGTCGAAAACCACATGGTCATAGTACACATCGGCGGTAAAGACAATGCCAGCATTGTAGCCTTCGATAAAATTTCCGGAGCAGAAAAATGGCGGGCCCTGAACGATAATGTTTCATATTCGGCACCCATCGTCATCGACCAGGCTGGCAAACGCGTGCTGGTCTGCTGGACCGTCGAGAGAATTGTCGGCCTTGATCCGCTGAATGGAGAGCTCTGCTGGCAACACCCATTTACCCCGGACCGCCTCAGCCAGAACATCGCCAGCCCGGTTTTCGAAAATAATTATCTCTTTGTCAGCAGTTTCTTTGACGGCTCGCTCCTGCTGAAACTCAACCCGGATAGGCTCACCGTCGAAAAAGTCTGGCAGCGCAAGGGCGAAAATACAAAAAATACCGAAAGCCTGCATTGCTGCATATCCACTCCGATTATCAAGGGCAATTACATTTACGGTGTTGACAGTTACGGCGAACTCCGCTGCCTGGATCTGCTCACCGGAAACCGAATGTGGGAAAGTCTCGACGCCGTGCCCAAAGCCCGCTGGGCCAACATTCACATGATACAAAATCGAGACAGAACGTGGATGTTCAACGAGCGAGGCGAGCTAATCATCAGCAAATTATCGCCCCGCGGTTATCAGGAAATCAGCCGTACGAAGCTTATCGATCCGACAAAAGGCCAGCTAAGCCAACGCGGCGGCGTTTGCTGGTCGCATCCCGCATTTGCCTACAAGCACGTTTACATCAGAAACGACGAAGAACTTCTCTGTGCCGACCTATCGGCAAAAAAATAGATGCCGATGCCCACAGCAGAATCTACACAAGATACGAAATATTTGCAGGCAACGGTAATCTTACAGCCCTACGAATCTTATTCCGACTTGCTTGCCTCTTCAGTGCCGCCATAGGCGCCAATATTTATAACACCGCCGTTAGGGGACGGCTCGAAGTTGACCGGGGTGCTCGTATTGCCGGCATCGATACAGGGACTTGTCACCTCATCCTGAACCCAGCTTTGGCTCTTCTGTTCCCAGCGGCCCGTCCTGGATGCCAAATGACAATCGCCGTTATCCGGATCCGCAAAACAGGGATCAACATCGATATTGCCCTGCCCTGGCCACGTTCCTCCGCCGGAACCACCCTGAACGTTGCTGTAATTGACATTAACGATTGAGCGGTCATCGTTATAGATTTCGTCGCCGCCGTCCCACATGATACAATTGATCACTTGCAGAATACATGCAGATTGCGATCCTTCATCGTCCGGCGTGCTGGCAAAGGCAGTTCCGCTGCCGGCCGAATTCGCACTGAACGTACAGTTGTTCAGTATCGTAACACCGCTGTTGGAATTGCGTATCGCCCCACCGAACGTCGCCGCAGTGTTCCCGACAAATAAGCAATTGGCCAGATTCGGGCTGCCCGACATGTTATTTCGTATCGCCCCGCCACCGCCCTCGGAGACGGAGTTCCGGAGAAATGCAGAGTGAGTCACCGTGGGCTTGGCGTAACGTCCCCAATTGTACATTCCGCCTCCGTTGTTGGCGGCCGTGTTGGCGATGAACGTGCATTTGCTCAGTACCGGCTTACACTCGGGCTTATTCCCGCTATTGTACATTCCGCCCCCGCCATCCGCCGAGTTGGTAATGAACGTACAGTTGGTCAGTGCCGGGCTGCTTTCGTTATACACGCCGCCGCCGAGTGATGATGCGTTCTCGCGGAAGGTGCAGTTAGTCACTGTAGGCCGGGCGTAGTCCCCGAAATACATTCCACCCCCCCGCTCGTGATAGCCGCCGGTAATGGTCAAGCCGGTTAATATCGACAGAGGCGTCTCGTACCGATGAAAAACGAAGCCCCGATGCAGGTCCTCGACAGTTCCTCCGCAATCGATGATTACTAGATTCGGATCGTTCGGATCCTCGCCGGTAACTGTTATCGCCTTTCCTTTGAAATCCAGGTCCCGGTTGCCGTCGCCTGTATATGTCCCGCGTAAGATAACCACCGTATCTCCCGGGACAGCGGCGTCTATTGCCTGCTGTATGGCGTCAAAGGGATGTTCGGCCGAGCCATCCTCAGCAGGATCGGAAACAGCCGAATCACCGGGACCGGGATCTCCGATAGCATAAGCATCAACATAAAGACGTTTGGGTGAACGCGGATTCAGGACGATATCGGCATAAAAATCGATCCCACAGCGATTCCCCACTGTGGTAGAGTTGTTATTCGAGTGTAGCGTCTGAACCAACTTTTCGGAGAAAACGTATCCATCCGCCTCCGCCCATATCTTGTAAGATGTATCCGAGTTCAATCCTTTAAGAGCATATATGCCCCTGTCATCGGCCAACACCATATGAGGAACCCGTCCGTTCGGCTCGGCGAAGATTTGTGCATTGGCGATGGGCTTACCGTTGGGATCCATGATGCGCCCGCTGACAATCTCACTTTTGCCCAAGGTCATAATATTGTAGATGCATCCAACAACTAATGTGAATTTGCTCTGTGAAGCATCGATATCCGGCAGGCTGTACCAGATGTCATTGACGCCCTCCCAGCCCATATTCAGATGGTAGTAAAGCGTCGAAGAATCATACCCGTATCCATCGCATATAACCGCATGCCCGCCGTTCGGGTCAAAAGGATTCAGAATGGCAAGGATAACAGGTGCTTTCGCGTCGAGATTGGGATTGATCATCTCCGTTAGCCCGGAATCGATGTTCCGGCCGAAATTATATCCCAGGACTGCATTGCCATACTGGAATATATTAATCAATGCATCCCTCGCATCCATCATCAAAGCGCCTGACCCGTTAGCCCCGTAATGCATCCCGACAGCGATACCGGCATCATAGCAAATCGCCCCGATGGCCTGGCGCTGCGTCCCAGTGATATTGCCGTAACCGGACTGAGGTCTCAGGAGCATATCACTCCAGTTGTACGCCCCGCCGAAGCCATCGCCTCCTCGCGTAGAGGCTATTTGTTTAATACCGTCAACCTTGATCATAAATTCGTGTATTCCTATCTGACCGACAGGATACTCGTAGTAGCGCATCACCTGGGCCATAGCCGTCGCAAGACACCCACACGAGTAGTTGTTCGGGCTGTAATAATTGTAGAAAACATCTCCCAATGCCTGTGTCTGGCCCCATTGGCTTTGAACCAGCGGCAGCACACGAATATCGCCGGCTATCACCAAGCTCATTAAGTTAAATCCGCCTTCGGAATCTTCGGCAATATCTATAAAGTGCCGCCACTTGCCCTGCGAGGTGTCGACCGCAATTGGTTCGACCGACATTTGCAGGCGGAACGTGTTTCTAATCGCCCCCACTCGCCCGTTTAGGTCGCTGTTAACTAACGCCCCCAGCGGGTTCTCAAACGAAGGGTCGTAAGTCCCATCGTCGGCAAATCCAATAATCGGCTCAACCAGGTTGTCCGCCGAGACAATCACAAAGCCCGACGGCTGCAAATAAGCAATGTAATAAGCGGGCCTGTCGTCCTGACCGGCGTAGGTCTCGACGTCCAACACCCGCCGGCCAGGAGTCGTTCCGAGCGGCAGCGGATTGGCCTTAAGCCAGCCGGCAACAACCATTTCTGCTTCATATGCGGTTGTAGGCCGCGCCGATAAACCGCTGCAAAGCAGCAGCACCGCTAAAACAACCGGAAAAACAATGCTGTTAAATTTCATCTGGACTAATTCTCAAGAAATCGTCGATGCCGGCGGCGACCCTATCCAGTGGATATCGCTCCTATAAGAAGTGCTTTACCTCAACCATAATGGAATGTGCACCCTTTCACAACGTCGCCTCCCACCAAAATTTCAAAAAGCCATTTTTATTGTATATTCTGATGTATTGAAGTCAAGACAATAATGCTTGATCTTGTGAATTTCACCTTAAGCCTTTCTACCGCTCATCCTTATGAAGTTGGAAAAAGGAATTTATCGTTTCAGGCAGTAGGACTGTCGAGTCGGCTACCGTCAATCAAAGTCGTAAAGCTTCTGCCCATTGTGGATTGCCTTGCGATTGCGCACCTCGGCCTGTTGGCGCATTGTGTAATTTCGTTGACGCTGTTGATCGATAGTACATGCCTCGAAGCCCGGCATGTCCGCTCGCGGACGCTGCAGCAACATTCGTCTGCCGGATTCGATAATTGCCAATGCTTCGATATACCCGGGATGGCTTGTGTTCTCAAAATTAGCCAGACAAGGGCTCAGGCGTGGACGGTCGAAGCTCACTTGTGGCCCTGTATTTTGATTGTGAGCGGCCAGCTTTGTAAAAGACACACCTGTTAATTCTGTGAGTCGTTTGAGCTGTTTGTTATCGAGTGGGCATCGGCCCGTCAGATTATTCGGATAGGCACAGTCGTAGCGAGGATAATACGGCCCATTGAGATCGATCCAGGTTACGATACGCTCGAATTCGTCACCACTGAGTTTAACATCATAATGTCCTTCTCGAATAACTTCGACAAGCTTACTCGCATGAGAGCCCCAGGAATAGGGCTGCTGGATATCGGATGGCCCGGCTCCAATGGCTTTGATATACTTCTTCCGCCACAATTCGTTATAGGAAGCATTAAACGTGTTAGTACGGTCACCTGCCAGAATGAGCTCTCTCCCGGCTTCCTGGTCGAAGTCATGACAGCTAACACAGTGTTTATCGAAAACAGGCTGCACCTCGCTTGCATAGTTGAACAGTCGTGGTTCTCCCTTCCAACCACTTAGTCTGCTCGGCTGCCGCTTCAGAGCTATCGGTATCTTCTCACTAAACTGTTTCGGCGTCTGGCGGCGATTCTCATGGCATCCGACACAACCCGTCAACTCGCCGGACTGGGCGATTGTTCCACTTCGCATAGACTGTACCATCATCTTATTCGCATCGAGAAGCTGGAAAAAGATGAACTTGTCGCAGGGCACCTCGAAATAAGCAGAGCCATCTTCGGCCACCGGCACAGTGCCGAGAACACGCTTGTTCTCGAAGCTATGCCAGTTCAAAGCCGGACAATGCACGCCCTGCCCGCCCCACTGCGCATGTGTCCAGAAACGCTTTTCAGGCGACTCGACCACACGCAGATATTTAACGGTTCCCGGCGGCAGCCCCTCCATGTGTGTCCCCTCATAAACGTTTAGGATGTACAAATAGCCGTTGCGGTCCTTGAAGTCACGCCGTAACGGAACGGTCATTGGCCTCGGCCGCCGAGACACAGGCATAGGATCAAAACAGCCTGGCTCCTCGAAATGCAGTAAAATCTCGTTACCGAAAATATCG
>DQCG01000283.1:4177-11264 GCA_003533825.1 Phycisphaerales bacterium | reverse complement strand
GAGACTATAGCAAGATTACAGAGTATATTGCCTGGAGGGCAATTACCATTTGCAGCGAGATCGCGGCAAAACCAGCATTTAGCGCTTGAATCTACCAAAAAGGTAGATCAAGTGTTGCGATTGGCTCATTAGGTCTTGTATAAGTCATTATAGGCACATGTGTTAAGTTTCATTTGCTCTGTAAAGCTACTACAGTCTCAGAAAAAACATTAATTCGAGAGAAGCAGCAAGAATCATTTACACGTACTATAACCGGTACTTTAAGTGACCGTGAAATCGGTCGTTCAACAAAAAAATAATAGTGCAACAATCTAAATAGAAAGCAAATAAAATGTAGTTCGTTTGGTGGGGCAAGCCGCCACCCTACGGTTAATGGTGCGTTTCAACGCACCCTACTCTTGATATTTTAGAATTGTTCTTTAAGTTGTTTTGCGTTTTTTATGGCGTGGGCGTGCTCATCGTTGTTGAAATAGATGTAGATGGCTCGAAGTTTATTGGTTTGGTCTTTGAGCCATTCGGCCCAGTTTTGTAAACGGGATTTCGGGTAGCTGCCTGAGTACCGGCCGGTGGTGCCGTGGAAGCGGATATAGATTACATCGCCTGTGACGATGCGGGGGGATTCTTTGCCGGGCATGTCGTGGATGCAGAAGCCGGCGCCGTATTTATCGAGTAGCTTATAAGTATCGTCCGAGTACCAGCTTTCGTGCCGGAATTCGAAGACGGCGGTCTTTCTTTTGGGCAGAAGCTTTATGAAAGATTCGAGCAGGGCGAGATCTTTTTGCAGGCTGGGCGGTAGTTGATAGAGGATCGGGCCGAGCCTGCTTTTTAACAGGCCGACTCTATCAAAGAAACGCTCCAGCGGCTCGGCGACACCCTTTAATCTCTTGATATGCGTGATGTATCGATTGGCCTTTACGGCGTAAAGAAAATCCTTCGGCGCGATATCGTGCCATCGCTGCAAAGCCTGCTCTTTCGGGAGGTGGTAGAAGGTGTTGTTGATTTCGACGGTATCGAAATATTGGGCGTAATGCTCAAACCATTTACTCTTAGTCAACCCGGCGGGATAAAAAAGCTCCTTCCAGTGGTCGTAATACCACCCGGATGTGCCGATTCGAATCTCACAATCCGCCTTACCCATAGGCGATATTCTAACACTTTTAGATATATCTTGAATTACTATTCTGTGGAAAATGTGAGCACATGAAACTTGACTTTTCAGCGTCTGAAGGTTATATTAATAGTGTGGGTAGAAAAGAATAGCGATTATAATAGCTTTGACAGGAGATTTAGCAATGACTAAGCTGCTTTCCGATGCTTTCGAGAAGGCCTCGCAATTACCGGAGGATCTCCAGGATGAGCTTGCAAGAATTCTGCTGGATGAGTTAACCTGGGAGAAAAGTTGGGATCGTACGCTGACTCAGTCTTCTTCCAGGCTGGATGAGATGGCCGAAGATGCCCTGAAGGATTATCATGCTGGTCGTACCAAGGAAATGGGATTTGACGAGCTTTGAAATCATACCTGACTGACAAATTTTTAGAACGTTATCAGCGCCTTCCCAATCATATCAAGCGTAGTGCCCGCCGAAGCTATAAAATATGGCGCAAGGATCCGAATCATCCCGGCCTCCATTTCAAAAAAGTCGGCAAAAAACATGAAGTATATTCGGTTCGTGTCGGTATCGGCTGGCGAGCACTAGGTGTTAAGGAACAGGATGCGATCATCTGGTTTTGGATCGGATCCCACGCTGAATACGACCAGCTACTCAAACAATCGTGATTGTGTGAGCAAGTATGGATTTTGGTCCTCAACAAATTGGTAAGTGGCTGATAGGGGCGGGGATTTTTATCGCCGTGGTGGGGGGGCTTGTTATGCTGCTCGGCCGGGTGGGATTGTTCAAGCTGCCGGGCGATTTGGAGTTCGGCTCGAAGAGCTGGCGAATTTACATCCCGATTGCAAGCTGCATTCTGATTTCGATTATCCTGACGCTCATTCTGTGGTTGATAAATTATTTTCGGCGCTAAAGAATCATGTATAATTGAATTCATTATAAAACATCAAAAAACCCGCCGTGGAACGGCGGGCTGAATATTAAGGATTGGATTCCCGCCTTCGCGGGAATGACAGTAATATGGAAAATGCCATTATCAGCGCGCTTTTCGACCAGATGGCCGATATCATGGAGATTCTCGGCGAGGACCGCTTCCGCATTAACAGCAACCGCAAGGTCGCGCGGGTCATCGGGGATATACCGACCGACATCAGGGACCTGCTGGCCGGCGGGCAGTTGGCGAAGGTCCCCGGCATCGGAAAATCGAGCCTCGCCAAGATCGAGGAATTCTTCAAAACCGGCGCGATAACCGCGCACCAGGAGCTGCTCAAAAAGATTCCGCCGGAATTGCTCGAATTACTCACCATCCCCGGCGTGGGACCGAAAGGCGTCAAAGCGGTTTACGAACAATTGAAGGTAACGAGTATCGACGAGCTCAAAGCTGTAATCGAAAACGGCAAGCTTGCCGGGTTGGCCGGCTTCGGCGACAAAAAGGCGGCGGCAATCGCACGGGGCATTGCCTTTCTGGAAAAGTCCACCGGCCGGATTCGCCTCGACCTGGCACTGGAGGCCTCTCATTTAGTTCTGCGGTTTCTGCGGGACATCACAGGTACCCTGAAAACCCAAACTGCCGGCTCGCTGCGCCGCTGTGCAGAGACTATCGGCGACGTTGACATACTCGTTGCCGCCGACAAGGGCAAGGATTCCGGCGGGGAAGGGGGGCAGATCATACAGGCATTCACGAGTGCCGATTTCGTTCAGGAGGTACTCGCGGCCGGGCCGACAAAAGGTTCCGCCATTATACAAACACCGTCTGCTGCCGTGCACGTCGATGTTCGTGTGGTGCCGCAGGAGAGCTTCGGGGCCGCAGCGCAATATTTCACGGGCTCCAAGGAGCATAACGTTCGATTGCGGGAAATCGCCGTAAAGAAAAAACTGAAGCTGAACGAATACGGCCTGTTCAAAGGCAGCAAAATAGTCGCCGGGCCGGTGGAGGAAGAAATCTACGAGAAGCTCGGCCTCGATTATGTTGAGCCGCTGCTCCGCGAAGACCGCGGTGAGGTCGAAGCGGCGAAACATCATTCTCTGCCCGAGATAATTGATCCGGAGGATATAGTCGGCGATTTTCACATGCACACGAAAGCCTCCGACGGCAACTGCGGCATATCCGAACTTGCCGAAGCCGCGAAGGAATGGGGCTATGAATACATCTGTATCACAGACCATTCACGGTCCTCGGCGATTGCAAACGGCCTTTCGGCCAGGCAGTTGGCTAAGGAAATTAAGGAAATCCGCAAAATCAACGAGAAGACCAAAGGTATAACCATCCTTGCCGGATGCGAAGTTGATATTCTTGCCGATGGTTCGCTGGATTTCGACGACAAATTACTCGCCGAGCTGGATTTTGTTATCGCCTCGGTCCATTCGGGCCTGGCAAGCCCGCGACAGAAGGTGACGATGCGCACGCTCAAGGCGATGGATAATCCGTACGTAACCTGCATCGGCCACCCGACGGGCAGGCTCATCGGCCAGCGCGAGGCGATGGACCTGGATATTGCCGCTGTCATAAACCACGCCGCCCAGACGCAGACAGCACTGGAGGTCAACGCGAACCCGTGGCGTCTGGACCTGAAGGATATCCACTGCCGGATGGCAATCGAAGCGGGCGTCAAGCTGGCTATCGGAACCGATGCTCACAGCACCATCGGCCTCGGCTTGATGGGTTACGGCGTCGCCACCGCCGGCAGGGGCTGGGCGACAAAATCCGATGTGCTAAATACACTTTCACTCGCCAAACTCAAAAGCTGGATCAAAATCAAAAGACCCAGGTAACATAAATCTCGGCTCGTTGCCCGAAGGTCATGTTGACTTCGGGCTATGGGTCGTCAGAGCCGGGCGAGCCGCCTACGTTGGTGCTGGCCCGCCAGTTTGCGGCATTGCTCAAGGAGCCATCGCCCTGTTCGACCAGCGCCGAAGCCAGCGGTACCAGGGAGTGGCCCTGCCCGTCGGCGAGGGCCGGCCAGCTTCCACCGTCATCGTATTCGAACTCCGCGATCGTTCCGTCCCAGTAGTCAATCAATTCCACACGCTCGCCGCCATTGGCAAATTTGCCCGAGTACTGCCCGGCGATAATGTGAGAGAGGGCCCGGCCGTAGCGCATTTCAAAGGCCGCTATGTTGCTGACGACGAGAACAAACTGTCCCGGCCCGACGTGGGTGACAGCGCTGTCGTTGAAGTCAAATACGATTCCATCAACGAAAGAGACGTGCGTCAAAGCAAGGGTACTGTCACCGGTATTCTTCAGCTCGATGAACTCATAGTCATCGTTGTTTGTGCCATCCGCCGGGTCCGCCGGGTTGTACATCAGCTCCGTAATGCGCAAGCCGGTGGCCACGCCCTGTGATACCGGTTCGCCTGCTGTGAACTGCACCGGTTGCGACCAGTGACTCCAGCGGCCGGTATTGTCCTTCATCCGGCAACGAACGCGATAGGTTCGGCCGGCCCTGAGAACACTGGCTGGAACGGCCGCTGTGGTTGCTTGAGAGTCGGTTATCTCTTCGCTTTCCCAGGCGGCTTCGATTTCGTATTTGCCTTCTCTGGCCTGATAAGTTGGAGGAACGCTGCCGAGCTCGGCCGGCTCACCTGTCAGACGAACATCGATGAAGCAGTCGGAACTGCTGCTGCGTGACATGTTGTGCACCTGGATGGCGATTATGTTTTCGCCCTCGACAAGGTATGTCGGCTCCGGCAGCACAAAAGTAAACCAGCTCTTCTCGGAAGAGTGGGCGCCGTTGGCAAAACCGTCATAGGGAATGTTTTCGGAGGGCATGTTCTCCTTCAGCACGANNGCTGAGAGGTTATCTATCGTAAACTTTTTGCGAATGAAGAAAGACGTATATGCATATCGCATATCTTCCAGCGCGGTTCCCAGGAAAGAGCCTGGTTCTCCCCAGCCGATTGGGGTTTCCCCTGTTTGCCAGAGCAAATCATTAAAGCCTAATTCCCGCCAGGCCGTAGTGTCGCGCGAAGAAGCCTCCTGCGTGCCTTTGAAGTATTTCCATTCGTTACCGTCAGAAATCAATATGATATCTTCATACGGCAGCGCAACTTGAGAGCCGGCGTCCACTTCGCCAATGCGCCATTTAATCGCCGCAAACGTGTGACTTCCCTGCGGGTCGCTGAACGGGCTTGTCTCAAACGTCAGCGCGTTGATCGGATAGCCCGCGGGAGATGTCGATTTAACTGTTGGTGTATGGGGAATGTCGTCGTCGGAGGCGATAGAAGCGATCCTGTTGTGGCTCCATCCCCCGGGGCTGACGAAGTCTCTCATCCGCCGGACCATGCCGGCAAAATCACCTGTGGGAGAATTCTGGTAGTAGGTCCCGGGGTGCTCTGTTCGGGGATGATAATCCCACATGGCCCGGTCGGCATCGATAAAAGACGGCCGTCCGGCCGGATCCCAAATTACGGCGGCGGATTCATCTATGAGCTGCACACACTGTTCGCCGTTCAGGAGCAGGTCGCTCAGGCCGCGAACGCGGTTCTGGAAGGCAATGATACAGTCCGGGAACTTGTGGTACACCGCCGGATTCGTGACGCGGTGGCCCTGAAAGAAGCGCCGATCCAACACCTGTTTCCAGTATTCATCATCGTGCGTGTATATATCCGTAGCCCAGGTATGATCGAAATCCCAGGGAAGTATCCACCAGCGATCGGTTTCGGGGTTGTGGTAGTAAAAGCAGTTCCAACGGTCCGTCAGGTCATAATGATGGACGGCGTCACAGATCGCCCGGTAGCTGTAGTAAACGTCGAGGTTGGTGTTTTGCTCCCACCACTGTCGATCAGATGGATAACTCCGATATGTCTGGCAAAACGCGATGACATCACTATGGTCGGTGACCTGGATGGGCCCCTGGTTGTTCTTATTGCCGCGGCTGTCACTGCATGCGAAGTACATCTTGTACAGGTTGCCGTCCGGCAGGCCGTTCTCTCTAAGAAAGCGGCCGTCAGGTTGTTCTATGGCCAGATAGAGGCCCCAGAAGTCGCCCTCATACTGGTCATTGGGATTGGCCTCCTGAAGGTTGTCAATCACCCGGAAGTGCAGCCAGCTCATATTGGATACGGGTACGTTTGCCATGGCGAACAGTCTCGCCGTGACCGCTTCGTACATGCCGTGCTCGCCACGGTTGTGCGTATTGGCAAACTGGAAACAGGCCGAGAAGTTCAGCTTGTCCCATTTCTCCTTGTATTTGTTGCCGTAATCGTCGCGCGCCTGGAAGTAGTGGCCCCGGTTGAAATCGAACTTCCAGCGGTTCTTGCCGAAGGCATACGTGGCCCAGCCCCCGCGAGCGCGGTAGCGGATATGGTCGTAAACCACGCCGTCGTAAACGAGTGTGCCGGTCCATTTGTAAAGGCTTGCTTCGGGATTGCACCTCGCATCGGGAATAGGTACAAACTGGCATTCGTGGACGTCCTCGGCACTGCTGATTAAATGGTACACCGGCAGACTTCGCATGACCTCAGTGCCGTACTGAACCGCCGATCTGCCCGGACGAACGGCACCTTTCCAGGCAGGAACGCCATCGTAAACAAAGTAGGCAAAGTTCGGTTGCGGATCGTCGGCATACGGCACGATAAGACTGCTGCCCAGGCTGTCCGTCACACCGATGCGGTAGCGGACAAGACGGCGATGTGCCTGTAATGACCCCGGAAGCTGCACCGTATAAATGCCGTCACCTGCGATCAGATCGCCGTTGAGTCCATCATCGTGCATGTCAACGGTGGTCCAAGTATCGTAGAATCGCGGTTGCCCGGGGCCGAAATAATCGCCGGGATTCACCAACTGGTACAGCAAAGTGGCGCTTTCCACCCCGTCGGGATCGGTGATCTTCGTCGTGATGGTCACAACGTCGCCGGACCCCGGTTGTTTGGGTGAGTGTTTCACCTGCCTGATGTGTGGCGGGATGTTGCCGGCGAATACACGGTTGTTCCCGGCGACCGGCGTCGGAGCGGCAGAGCGCCAACTGCCCGCCAGGTCA
>DQCG01000283.1:0-4094 GCA_003533825.1 Phycisphaerales bacterium | reverse complement strand
ATCGCCGACCGTGGGCCAGGGAAAGCCAAGCTGATAATCGACCTGGTCGATCACCGCGCCGTCGGCATTGCAGAGAACAATCTGCTCGCCTTCGTTGTTCAGTTTGCCGCCGTAGGGTCCTAATACGACATTCTCGGGCAGTTGGGAACGTCCCGAATCCCATTTGGCGTGGATATCACCCGGGCTCTGGCAAACGATAAGGTAGCCGCCCGCAGGCAGAGTTGTACCCTCGTCAAACGTATAGAAGATGCCGTCGCTGAAATACCAGCCGGACAGGTCAACGGTCTGCCCGCTGGTATTGTGCAGTTCCACGAATTCCACCAATTCCGTCTTCACATCCGGATCCGAATGGATTTCATTGATTACGACTTCTGCGCTGCGTGCGGCACAGCACAGCAGTCCGCCAAGCAGTATAAAAGCGGAGAATACAAGAGCCTTTGGACTAATATTCCTGATCTCGAACATGCCTCTTTCCTAAGTTCTCAGAGGTATTTTGGCAGTTTTGGGCAACACACCCGGCAACGAACACCCAATCTTCATCTATATTATAACATATTACAGTGATAATTTTAGCAAATAATATCCGTGCGGAGGGCCGCTGTATTCTGCTTCAAAAAACTACAAAAAAAATTTTCAAAAGAACATAATTGCAGGTATAATCGTAGATAAATATAGAAAGGCAGGCCAAAAACCATTATATTTGTCCGTGCCATCATATTTCATTCGTATATTTCATACCGGCCCTGCCTTTAATAACGTAGAGGTTTTCCTTTTGTAGCAGCATGGCCGTGCTTTCTCCGGATGTTTCCTGAGAAAAGCCTGCTCATGCGCAACAGGGATTTCGGTATGTGCTTTCTATGGCTCAATTTACGTCGTTTTAGCCAGCGGAAAACGTATTCTGCGCCGGCTCCCCATCTTCTCCGTTCATGGAGAAACGCTTCACGAAACGATTTCCCTGACAGGATAAACATGCTACGGCTGCGTAGGCTGTAGCGTCATTATACATTAATTTTACTTTTTGAAGGGACAGGAAAATGAGAGGGAAAACAAACCACTTAAGATGGCTGTTGTGTATACTGTTTGTACTGGCGGCAAAGCAAACGGTCTTTGCATACATGCCCCTGCATCGATGCAGGCGATCCGAATAGCCCTGTTGCCTTTGAGCCATTTCCCAACGGCGGCATCATCAACATAGGGGCCTATGGCGGCACACTTGAGGCCAGCAAGTCGCCCTCCGGCCTTCATGCCAAATACGGCGGCGGCACGGGCGAGCCCAACGATCCATATCTGATATTCGGCAAAAAAAAGTGTAACGAATGGAGGAGAACATGGACTTTTAATATAGAGAACCATGAACGATATGAATAATTTTAATTCCGGCCGGGCAGAGGGCCTTGCTGCGATCATAAACAAGGCTCAGCAGGGGGATCGCACGAGTATGGGTCAGTTGGCCGAGGTTGCGGAGCCTCGGCTGCTAACCTATATCTTCAGACTGACTTTGAATCAGGATCTATCCGAAGAATTGTGTCAAAAAACTTTGGTGAAAATGGTGCAATCGCTTAAGGCGCTTAAGAATATTGATCGATTTTGGAATTGGTTGTTGAGGCACGCCATGGGTGAAATCCAGCATTACTATCGGGATCAAAAACGCAGACATGAAGTCGAAGCCGAGGTTCTGAACCGGGAGTATTTCAAACAATATGTCGCTCGAAACCATCACGACGGCCTGGATCAGTCTACACGTATTGAATTGTCTGAAATCATTTACGAAGCCATTGCTCAATTGAGGTTTACCTATCGCAGTATCCTGGTCCTGCGCTGTTACGAGCAGCTCTCCTTTGCTGAAATTGCTCAGCTTATGAACTGCAAGGAATTCGGGGCCAGGGTCTTGTTTTTTCGGGCCAAACATGCCCTGAAACAACATCTCTCCAAAAATGGCTTCGGAAAGGAGATGCTCCTGACAGGACTCGGCCTCTTTGGAATCCTGACCCTTTCGTCCAAAGCGACTACGACGGTTTGTTCGGTCAATACAGCATCCCTGAACATCGGTCTCACTGCAACGCTGGCCGGAGCGCTGCATACGAAAATGGGGATTGCAGTAATTACTACAATCAGCGCGATCCTGGCCGGTATTACTTATCAGCATGTGGTTATCTTAATCATAGTAATAGCGGCGATATTAGCTGGGCTTTTCATTGTCGGCCTGTATTTCTGTCTTGACTGAAAAAATTAATGGGAGAATCAAAATGAGCGAGATAACTAAGATAAGTGGGATAATGTTAATGTTGTGTTTAATATTGCAATCTTCAGCATTATCCACAGAATTTGCCGGCGGAACCGGTAAGCCAAGCGATCCCTACCAGATTGCCACGGCAGAACAACTGGTTTCGATTGGTTCAGATGCTAATCTGCTGGATAAGCATTTCGTCCTTGTCAATGATATCGATCTGGATCCCAACCTTCCGGGCGGGCAGGTCTTTTATGGGCCTGTGATTGGTCAATCCTCCGAAGCTCTGTTTGAGGGGGTATTTTACGGCAACGGCCACAATATCTTAAATCTGACTATAGATAGCAATACTCCTTCTGGTCTGATTGGTGAGATTGGCTCCAATGGACAGCTTAGCAATCTCGGACTTATAGGCGTGAGTATTTCGGGATTTAAGGCCGGTTCCTTGGCCGTAATAAACAAGGGTTCGATTCGAGATTGCTACGCTGCTGGGACGGTAAGTGGTTACTACGATGTAGGGGGGCTGGTGGGAATAAACTGGGGTTCTGTTACGGGTAGCTACAGTATTTGTGACGTGATGGGTGATTGGAATGTTGGTGGTTTGATAGGCTCTTCAAGGATGGAAAGTGAGATATCCTATTGTCATGCTACCGGTTCTGTTACAGGTGAGCGGAAAGTCGGAGGTCTGGTCGGGGATGCGAGCAGTACCCTTGTCTCACAATGCTATACCACTGGTCCGACATCCGGGAATCGAGACGTTGGAGGATTGATAGGCCATTGTACATTCCGTTGTATGATCACGTATTGCTATGCCACTGGATCAGTTGACGGTGACAATAACGTTGGGGGACTGGTTGGTAGTTTGTTGTCTGCGTCTATTGTGTTATCTTATGCGAACGGATCGGTTAGTGGTGCTGAAGATGTGGGTGGATTGGTTGGATTTTGTTTTGAAGAAGCGTATTTGTGTTATTTTCTAAAAGCTGAAGATGGCGGTGGCCCGGACAATGGATATGGTACTGCAATAACACAGTCAGATATAACCCAACCGGCAAACTTTGTCGGCTGGGACTTCTATGGGGGTAGTCTGGACGGACTCGAAGATCACTGGTTTATGCCGCCGAATAGTCCGCCGGTTCTGGTTTGGCAAACGGATATCACAGGGCTGATCGCCGTGCCGACATTAGCGGGACTGACATTCAATGAGGCTGAGACTGCGCTGACAAATGCAGGATTCATAGTAGGTACAGTAGAGTACGACTATGACAGAGCCGTCCCGGCCGATCATGTCGTATGGAGCAAGCCGGCCGGATACGCAATGACTGGTACAATTGTTAATATAGTTCTAAGTTCCGGTACCTACAATTGGGCAGGTAATCCCGGCCAAGGCAATTCAGAAGAACCTTACCAGATATCCAGTGCGAGTCAGCTCGAATCCCTGGCCGATCATCCCGGTCTTTGGGACAAGCATTTCATCTTAATCGACGATGTCAACATGGCTGGACGCACGTACCAGACCGCATTGATAGCGGCGGATGCAAACAGTGCTGAAGGGGGCTTTCAAGGCACTCCATTCACAGGGTCCTTCGACGGCAATGGCTTTGTGATTAGTCATTTAAAAATTGAACCGGATGTTCCGTCCGATTTCGGATTCTTCCGGGCCGATCTCGGACTATTCGGCAAGATTGGGGCGGAAAGCAATATTCATCGCGTTCGGCTTGAGAATGTACAGATCACAACCGGCATTCCAGGAACACAGAGGTATTTGAGATCGATAGGTGCTATAGGTGCTTTGGCTGCCGAGAACGAAGGAACCATTAGTGACTGCTCTGTGACAGGACACATTATTGCAAGGCAGCACACTTTTGGA
>DQCG01000290.1 GCA_003533825.1 Phycisphaerales bacterium | reverse complement strand
AAAAGGACTGTTTTGAGGGCTTGTTTAATCTTGCAGCGGAGAAATACGGTACAGGTGATTCGCTAAGTTTGCGGTACTGGCAGGGACTGGCGGAGCAATACTTGACAAAACTATGTCATATACCCGAAACGGTTAACGATATTGTAATAGAGGCGCCTTCATCGGCGGAATATTCGACGTTATTGTTGACGGCGCCGCCGATGTCCGGCGGGGAGTACCTTACCGAAAACGTCCTTCAGAAGATATGGGCAGGTCTGGATCAATGGGTCCGTTCGGCAGTCGATTCTTCCGGAGGACTTGCTACATTTCTGCATAAGCACATGCCCAAATGGCATCAAGTGGGTCGGGTCTGTTTTCATCTGGCGGAGAACAAGGCAGACCAGGCATATCCCTTTGCATTTATGGCAACATACTCCACGGGTTTTGGATCGGGAGGACGACTGAAGCGTCTTCCGCTTCGCAAAGCATTGGGTCAGTATGCCGGCGCAAGGGATCGCTCGGCATTGATCAAGCTATTGTCACCGGTTCAGCAGGCAAGTAGTCAGATTAAGTGGGTTAATCAGCTTGTAGAATCCAACGACATCTATCAACCGCTGGCCTGGACGGCGAATATGGCATATCGTTTCCTGAAAGATGTGCCGCAGTTAGAAGCATCAGGCCTGACTGTTCGACTGCCTAACTGGTGGAAAAGACGTGTTAGTCCGTCGGTTTCGGTCACTATTGGGGAAAAACGCAAATCCAAACTTGGCGCTGATGCTGTGCTGGACTTCAATGTTGGCGTTGCTCTCGGAGAGGAGCAGCTTTCGCCGGATGAAGTGGAAGAACTTCTCGCTGGCGGCGATGGCCTGGTTTTGTTTAAGGGGCAATGGATTGAGATCGATGGTGAAAAACTGCAGGAGGCGATTTGCCACTGGGAAAAGTTGCGCCGCCAGGCCCATAACGGTGAAGTTTCATTTATTGAAGGAATGCGGATGCTGGCGGGAGCATCTACCGATTTGAAACACGAAGAGCAAGCCGATAGGGAAACACAATGGGTTCATGTCTCCGCGGGTGATTCGATGCGGGAGATTCTTGCCGGCCTGCGAGAGCCGGACAAACTTGATATGGTCGATGCCGGTACGAAGTTGAAAGCAACGCTGCGACCCTACCAGCGAGAAGGACTTGCGTGGCTGTATTTTCTTGTGGAGCTGGGTTTGGGTGCATGTCTGGCTGATGATATGGGACTGGGCAAAACGATTCAGACACTGGCGTTACTACTGTGTCGCAAGAATATTAGATCCAAACAAGCAAATAAGCCTTCATTGCTGGTCATACCGGCTTCACTGCTGGGCAACTGGCGCAATGAAGCCCGTCGTTTTACACCGTCTCTAAAACTGACTTTCCTTCATCCGGCTGAAACAGGCCGTGACAGGATAGATCAGATAGCAGAATGTCCTCAGGAAATGCTGGCTGAAACTGATTTGGCTGTGACGACATATTCTATGTTGACCCGTCAGACGTGGTTGAGAAACGTGAGTTGGAGGCTGGTTATTCTCGATGAAGCCCAGGCGATCAAGAATCCTTCGACTCGACAAACCAGGGCGGCCAAGAAACTTTCCGCCCAGTCGCGTATCGCTCTAACCGGCACGCCGGTCGAAAATCGTACAGGCGATTTATGGTCTTTGTTCGATTTTCTCAACCCGGGGTTGCTGGGCTCCACAACCGTTTTCAAAACATTCATTAAGACTCTCCAGGCAAGAGAACATGACCAGTTTGCTCCGTTGCGGCGTCTGGTCGGGCCGTACATTCTTCGTCGTATGAAAACGGACCGCAATATCATCGCTGACCTGCCGGAAAAAACTGAAGTATCCTGCTATTGCAGATTGAGCAAATCGCAGATAATACTCTACGAAAACACGGTTCAGACATTAAAGACTACGCTTGAAACAGCGGATGGCATGGCCCGTCGCGGAGCGGTATTACAATCTCTGATGCGTCTGAAGCAGATATGCAACCATCCCAGCCAACTTAATGGCGATGGCCGATACGCTCCTGTTGACAGCGGAAAATTCGTCAGAGTACGCGAGATTTGCGAGGAAATAGCTTCCCGTCAGGAAAAGGCGCTCGTTTTCACACAATTTCGCGAGATTACGGAGCCTCTGGCGGATTACCTGGCGGTCGTGTTCGGCCGTGCAGGGCTGATACTGCACGGTGGAACCCAGGTGCGAAAACGTAAAAAACTGATCGAACAATTTCAAAGCGATGACGGTCCACCATTTTTTGTTCTTTCTCTCAAAGCCGGTGGGACGGGATTGAATCTAACAGCGGCGTCTCATATAATCCATTTTGATCGCTGGTGGAATCCCGCTGTCGAGAATCAGGCCACGGACCGGGCGTTCCGTATTGGCCAGAAACGTAATGTCCTGGTCCATAAATTTGTGACTACCGGCACAGTCGAAGAACGGATTGATGCACTGATATCTGAAAAACAGAAGATGGCCGATGGAATTCTCGCTTCCAACAGTGAGGAGAAACTGACCGAACTGACGGATAATGAAATTCTGCGTCTTGTGCGTCTCGATGTCACCCGTGCTCAATTATAGAGGATATTCACTATGGCATATTATTGGAGGCCTTATGTTCCAGTAGCTCGACGGCGAGCGAAGGCTCTGCGGAAAATGCAGCAACTTCGCAAAAAAGGCAAGAACATTCAACCTGTCGAAATCGAGGGACGAACCATTGCCCGCAGCTTCTGGGGCAAGGCGTGGTGTGAACATCTTGAGTCTTTTTCTGATTTTGAAAACCGACTGCCTCGCGGCCGAACTTATGCGCGTAACGGCTCGGTCTGTCACTTGACTGTCGAAACCGGGCAAATCAAGGCCATTGTCAGTGGGTCGGAACTCTATAACGTCAAAATTAAGATCAAACCACTGAAGGCTCCCATCTGGAAGGCGATAAAAAGCCGATGCAGCGGGCAAATTGGTTCGATGCTCGAACTGCTTCAGGGACAACTATCTGATCATGTCATGTCCATAGTAACCGATCGTACTAAGGGATTACTGCCTTTACCGGGACAAATCGAGATGCGCTGCAATTGTCCTGACTGGGCTGGAATGTGCAAACATATTGCCGCTGTTTTATACGGCGTGGGCAACCGGCTTGACAGCCGGCCCGAACTGTTATTCACGCTTCGCAACGTTGACGCAAATGAATTGATTGCCGGCGACATCTCACTGCCTGATTCTGTAGCCGGTGCCGGCAAAACCATCGCCGATGACAGGATCGCCGATATTTTCGGTGTTGATATTGATGTAGAAACCAGCGAACTTCCGCGAATCCGACCAACAGGCAAATCGGTGGCAAGAATGCGAAGTCAACTCAAGCTTTCAGTATCGGAGTTTGCAAAGCGTCTTAAAGTAACTCCAGCGAGTATATACCGCTGGGAAAGGACTTCGGGGCGGTTAAAACTGCGGCCTCACACATTCATAGCCCTCGCAAGATTACATCAGCAGGTACGCGCTAATGCCACTCCTTGACTCCTAAAATGTAAAGAGCATAAGCAGGGGACATTGAAGCTTTTTATCTCGAACGAGAATTTTATTCTGCAAGATGCCTGATGAGGCCGAGTTTCCGGGGTACGACGAGATCGGCCGTCCTGGTCGGGTGGTCGGGCTTGACGGCGTAGCTGACGTCCATGATTTCGATAAATTCCGCCGTGTACTCCTTTAGCACGCCGCAGTATTCCAGTATTTTGTCGCCTTTAATCATCTCGAGCACGACCTTATGGCCGATATATCTTTCCAACAAAGGCTCGAAGGAAGTTCCCGCCGAGGTCATAAGCTCCTGCTTCATCTGGGAGACGTACTTGTCCTGAGAACTCAGCACCTTGCCGGCGGGCGTGGCTTTTTTCGCCTGGCTGATCAACAGGTTGACAATCTCCACTACCGAGTCTCTGACGGTTCGAAAAACGTTCAGGATTCGCCTTTTGAATCTTCGCCAGAATCCGGGGTGATAAGTCCTTTTCAACTCTTTTTCTCTTGCTATCTTATTTTGCTCGCTCAGCTCATCGTGGACCCGAATCACCGCCTGGATATCAGGGTACTCATACTTATACAGGATATAACTGGCTTCTTCGTGCCCTTGCTGGTCTTTGTATTTTTCGGGATACACAAACTCCAGCCCGGTATTTTCCACCCTCAACCTGCCCCATATTGTCTTGCCGGATGTTTGTTCCAGCGTCACCATATTCCGCTCGAAATCCCGCAGGCACTTATCTCTGCTTCTTTTTCTGACAAAGGCGCCAACAGCCGTAGCTAAGACAATAAAAATTATGGTTATTGCCGTATAGGGTATAGTTACAGCAACTATATAAGGCATAATAGAGTCCCTCTAAAACAATCCCTAAAATCCTGTCAAAGCGAAGCACAACTCAAAAATATTTAATCTCCAATTATTTTGGGGGGTTTTGCCTTAAACCTTTGCCAAAATAACGGTGTAATTCTTGCCGTAAAACTCGGCGCATTTCGGGCAGGTCGTATAGAAAAAGTACATCTTCCGAATCTCTTTGGCCTTCGATTTTACGTAGGTCTTCATTTGTTGCGCCCACTTGCCGGCGTCCTTGTACGGTCCCTCGAAAACCTTCGTTAAAAAAGTCCCTGATATCCTCGCCATCGTCGCTCCCGGTACATCCTTTGCGACTGCGATATAGAGATCGCTGCCCCAGAGAGACTTCTCATCCGAGAGCATCACGGGCGTCGGCACGAGGGCACCGGCCTTCTGAATCTGCTCCATGTTCCTGACCATTACCTTACCGAAGTTCAGCGGGATGTGAAAGACACTCCTGACGTAATCCTTGACAAATAATTTATCCTGAAACGTCACTTCTTTTTCATCCCACGGCTCAGGATCGAATCTCGGGCAGCAGCCCGTCTCCGAATCTTCATAAAGCTTATCCATAACCTTCACCTCACTTTCTGTAATCGCCAAATTGTTTTTCCACCATTATCTGGAGTACAATTCTGTCGGTCTCGATCATTCCCTGGGTACTGATTTGCCCCATATTTCTCAGCGTTTGCTCAGGTGTAGAATCAATTATGCCATCACTTTCCTTAACATTGACTCCATGTAGTGAGAAAAGTGCCGATTGGACTGCCGTACCCGCGGCCGTTGCCAATTTAAGAGCACAACCGGCTTTTGCCCCATCACAAATAACACCCGCCAGGTCCCCGATCAAGTTTTTTATTGCACTTGCAATATGGTGTAAATCCCCTCCCATGAGATAGGCCGTCCCCGCAGCGGCTCCGGCACCTGCCGCGACTGAACAACCACACACGGCAGATAACCTGCCGGTATGTGATTTAACATAGCCCGTTATGATATGACTCAGAGCAATCGCCCTTAGAACGTCTTTCCGGTCCGAATGCTTCACATGATCCTTTACCGCCCAAATAGGCAAAATAGCTGTCAGGCCATGATTGCCGCTGCCGGCGGAACTCATCGCCGGCAACTTCACACCTGACATTCTCGCATCACACGCCGAAGAAGTCAAGATTCTGGCTTCCAGTATCATATCTTTTTTAATCAATCCCTTTTCAACTAACAGCTCCAGCGTCTTGCCTACAGCAAGGCCATCGCCAAAAGCCAGGCCGTGTTTTGATAACTCTAAGTTGTATCTTACTCCCTGCATAACAAAGTCGAAGTCTTCATCGTCCATATCTTCGAGAAGGGCGAGCAATTCGGCCAATGTTCGGCTTCTGAGAAATTCTTCCAACCTGTGAATCGCACTGTGATTTTTCATCGATCTTGAAGACAGAGGATGATTCCGTACAGGCACTCCGTTATATCTCAGACTTGTAAGATTATCATGTGCTCCTTCGATTACTGCTTCCGCCACTTCGTCAGCGGTAGTCAGTTTTGACTTGATGTAGATTCCCTCCCTGTCCTTCAACAGATTAATTCTCACATTGCCGGTGTTAATAAGACTCTGAGCCATCTCCATAGAATCGCTGTCTATCGGCTCGAGAACTTCCAGTTTCAATTCGGGATCACCGCCATAAAATCCCAGCGCTGCCGCCCAGTCTATTCCAATTGCCCCCTTAGCACCCGGAATTGCCACGGCAAAAGCGTTCTTGTAGATCCCCGGATCCACCCATAACTCCATTGATTTCAGCTCTTTGCCTGATAACAAAGAGCCGGCAGCCGCTGTACATAATGCCACAGCGGCAGGCTCGGTACATCCTAACGCAGGCGCTACTTCAATTCTTAGAATATCCTTTATGGTGTACAAAATGTTTTCCTTCTATGTCATCTTTAAAATCCGGTCTATTTGTTTTCCGCCAAGACTTTTTTTATA
>DQCG01000384.1:9048-9635 GCA_003533825.1 Phycisphaerales bacterium | reverse complement strand
CCGAATATACATCTCCGGTCTTGTATGCAAATTGTAATAAAATACCAGCCCTCTTGTGAATAGTCGTAGCCCACAAGACGCATAGAACGTCTATGATGAACATTCGGGCTATATTTTTCAGACATAGAAATATTATACCGGATTACACCCGCCCGGCATGAAAGTAATCACATAAAAGTACCCCACTCCTACAGCCCGGCGGCTTTGCGGAGCTTGTCTGCCATATCGGTCCGCTCCCACGTGAAGCCGGAATCCTTTCTCCCGAAGTGCCCGCCGTAAGAGGTCGGAGAAAATATCGGCCGATCCAGTTTCAGATGCTTGATCATTTTCTTGGGCGTCAGCGGGAAGAGCTTACGGATCAGCTCGCTGAGCTCCCGCTCGCTTATTTTTGATGTCCCCGCCGTGTCCACAAACACCGAGACCGGCTCTGCCACTCCGATCGCATAGGATAGCTGGACTTCACAGGCATCGGCAAGGCCCGCCGCCACGATGTTCTTGGCGATATATCGAGCCATATAACTTGCGGTCCTGTCGACCTTCGTCGGGTCCTTCCCGCTGAAGGCGCCTCCGCCGTGGCTGCCTCTTCC